>DMJQ01000047.1:10978-17033 GCA_003457065.1 Clostridiales bacterium | reverse complement strand
AGCCTTTTCGTCCACGTGAATTGATTGCACGAATCAGTACTGCCTTGCGAAAAAACGGGCATTTCGGATCGGACTTTGAAATTTGCGGGCTTCATGTCGATACGGCAAGCGGCGTGGTGAAAAAAAACGGCAACGAGGTTTTTCTTTCAGCATTAGAATACCGCTTGTTGCTGGTGTTTATTAACCACCCAAAAAGTATTATCACGAGGTGCAGACTACTTGACGAATTGTGGGACGCGGCAGGCGAGTTTGTCAATGACAATACACTGACCGTGTACATTAAACGCTTGCGGGAGAAGATAGAGGACGATCCGGCAAACCCGCAGATTATTCTGACTGTTCGCGGGACAGGGTATAGATTGGGTGGCGAGTATGTTTCGGAATAGAGAGTTTAAGCAGTTTGCCATTTTGTTCTTCTTAATGGCTGCAGCATCTGTAATGCTGGGATTTGTAATAAATGCAGCGGCTGGAATCCTTTCTATTGTTTCTGCTGCCGCCTTTGGTACAGCGTTTTTTGCGTTTACCAAAACACGTTACAAAAATATTTCTCGGATTTCAGATCAAATTGATCTTGTTCTTCATAATGCTGACCATCTGNNAAATGACATTGCGTATTCGGGAGCAAAATGAAGCACTGAAAAAAGAAAAAGAACATCTTGCCGATTCGTTGGCAGATATAGCACATCAACTCCGCACACCTCTCACATCCGTGAACCTTATTCTGTCATTGTTGGCAAATAACCCTGATGAAAATGACCGGAAAGCATTTATGCGGGAAACAGAGGAATTGCTTGTTCAGATGGATTGGCTGCTTACTTCTCTGTTGAAATTATCCCGCTTAGACGCAGGCATTGTGGTATTCCAAAGCGAGCAGATAGATGTAAACGACCTTGTATGCTCTGCGCTTCGCCCGTTCCTAATCCAAATGGAACTGCACAATATTGACTTGCAAATGGATGTGCCTAAAGGGGTAATTATTCAGGGTGATTCGGGTTGGCTTTCGGAAGCAATTCAAAATATCCTAAAAAATTGCATAGAAAGCGTAGGCGAGAACGGGAAGATTGAGATTGTCTGCAAGTCTAACCCACTGTTTACGGAGATTGCCATACACGACAGCGGCATAGGCTTTGAGGAAGAAGATTTACCCTGCCTGTTTGACAGGTTTCATCGTGGGAAAAACGCAGGCGCAACAGGATACGGGATTGGCTTGGCTCTCTGCAAGATGATTATAACACGGCAGGGAGGGACGATTACCGCAAAAAATCATCCACAGGGTGGCGCAATATTTGCCATCCGTTTCTCAAAGTGACGAATCTCTCACCTGAAAGTCACAGAGATGTAAGTTTAAGGTTCTATTATATAGATAAACAATGAGGAAGGAGATTCACATAATGGAATTTTTAAAAATTGAAAATTTATGCAAGGTCTACGGCAAAGGCGAAAACCAAGTTACCGCGCTGGACCATGTTTCGCTTACAATCGAAAAGGGAGAGTTTACCACAATCATCGGATCCTCCAGTTCCGGCAAATCCACATTGCTTCACATCATCGGCGGCGTGGATGTGCCGACAAACGGAAAGGTGTATTTGGACGGGCAGGATGTATATGCCCAAAGCAATGAAAAACTTGCCATTTTCCGCAGACGGCAGGTCGGGTTGATTTACCAGTTTCACAACCTCATTCCCACTCTGAATGTAGTGGAAAATATCACTTTACCTATACTGATGGACAAAAGGAAAGTCAACGAGGAACGGTTGAATGACTTGTTGGATCTGCTGGGGCTAAAAGGCCGCAAAACTCATTTACCTAATCAGCTTTCGGGCGGTCAGCAACAGCGGGTTGCCATAGGACGTGCTTTGATGAATGCTCCGGCTGTCATGCTTGCCGACGAGCCCACGGGCAGTTTGGACAGCCGAAATGGACATGAAATCATCAAATTGCTGAAAGAAAGCAATAAAAAATATGGGCAGACTTTGCTCCTCGTCACTCATGACGAAAATATTGCCCTGCAAGCAGACCGCATTATCGGCATATCGGACGGCAAAGTTGTACGAGACGAGAGGGTGAGACCATGAACATTTTCAACAAGGTTACACTGCAAAGCATGAAAAAAAGCCGTACCCGAACGATTGTAACGGTTATCGGAGTTGTTCTGTCTGCCGCCATGATGACGGCAGTCGCTACCTTCGGTACTTCCCTGTTAAATTTTTTGATAAATGGTTCTATTGCGAAATACGGAGGCTGGCACGTTGAGTTTTTAGATGTTGATTCATCTTTCGTACAGGAGCGAACTCACGACAATGGAGTTTCAAACACTGCAACGTTTGAAAATATCGGATATGCAAAGCTCGACGGCGTGGAAAGCCCCGAAAAGCCTTATCTTTTTATTGCCGGATTCAGCAATGAAGCCTTTGGTACTTTGCCTATAAGCTTGATTTCCGGCAGGCTGCCTGAAAATAGCGGGGAAATTCTTGTCCCGGCCCATGTTGCGGCAAAGGGCGGGGTTAGATTCAACGTGGGAGACATGCTTTCACTTGCTGTTGGAAGCCGCATTGATGGAAACAAAAATCTCGGTCAACACGACCCTTATCTGTCAGGTGGAGAAACTCTTGTGCCGAAAGCAGAGAAAATTTACACGGTTGTGGGCATCTGCGAAAGACCAGGTTTTGAGGAACATTCCGCACCGGGATATACTTTGATAACGAAAGCAGATGCACAAGACCAAGCAGACAGCTTCAGCATATTTGTCACGCTTAAAAACCCGCGCCAAGCAAAGGCTTATGCAAGCAGCACAGCTGGAGCAGGGACTTATGTCTTTAATGATTATGTACTGCGCTTCATGGGTGTTTCGGAGAACAAACTGTTCAACATGCTTCTGTACACGGTTGGCGGCATTTTGGTTGCTATAATAATGGTAGGCTCGGTTTTTCTGATTTACAATTCATTCAACATATCACTGAATGAACGCACACGCCAGTTCGGGATTCTTTCATCTGTGGGTGCTACGACAAGGCAGCTGCGAAATTCGGTGCTGTTTGAGGGGCTTTGCATTGGTTTAATTGGCATTCCCATCGGTATTTTAGTTGGGATACCAAGTATCAGGCTGGTACTTACTCTTGTTGCAAAGAATTTCGCAAATGTTATGTATGACAATGTACCGTTGACTTTGGTGGTGTCTGTTCCTGCTCTTGTTGCTGCAGCAGTTATCAGTATGATCACTATTCTGATTTCAGCCTATATTCCGGCAAGAAAAGCCGCCAGTACCCCTGTGATGGAGTGTATCCGCAAGTCAAATGAGGTCAAGGTGGATGCTCAATCAATTAGAACGTCAACGTTTACGGAACACCTTTATGGTTTAGAAGAAATACTTGCGTTAAAAAACTTTAAGAGAAACANNTTGGTGCAATCGGCATACCCATTGGCGTTATCGTCGGAATAGGCAGTATTTGGCTTGTAATTCCTATTGTTGCCGGGAATTTCGGGAACATTCTCCACAGCACCGTGCCTTTAACCTTGTCGGTATCCGTCCCTGCTATTGTCATCGCGGCGGCGGTCAGTATTGTTACAATTTTAATTTCGGCCTATATTCCGGCCAAGAAAGCCGCAAACACTCCCGTGATGGAGAGCATTCGACAGACCAACGAGGTCAAAATTGAGTCGAAAGCCGTGAAAACCTCAAAGCTCACAGAGCGAATCTACAGCTTGGAAGGTACTCTTGCATTAAAGAACTTTAAAAGAAACAAAAAGCGCTATCGCAGCATCGTGTTATCGCTTACTTTAAGCGTTGTGCTGTTTGTATCGGGAAATGCTTTTGGAACAACTTTGAAACGTCTTTCAGAACAGTTTATGGTGGACATGGACTATGACATCTTTTTTAATACGCAGGACATGGATGACAGCGAAATGCTCCCGCTTTACGGCAAACTCAAAACCGCAGACGGAGTTTACGAAAGTTCGTATCAGTCAGTTTTTGAATATTCATGCGTGGTTAAGAAAAATGATTTTACAGATCGTTACCGGGAATACATGAATTATGCTGCGACGGACGAAACGGTTCACCTGCCAGTGGATATCCAGTTTATTGAGGACAGCGAATATCTGAGTTTTATAAAAGAATTGGGATTGCCCGTAGAAGAATATACCGGGCAGGACGCAAAAATGATTGCCTGTGCCAAAAAGCGGATTGATAAGAAAGACGGGTTAACTGAAGTGTTTGATATGTTTACGAGTCCTTCTATGACGCTCAGCGTCGTTCCCGAAACAAATGATAAGCCATTAATGGAACATGGGCAAAGTATAAACATTACGTTTGCTGACACTTACAAGTTGGATCCGCCCCCAAATTCATCTTCAGAGCATGAGCAGCATAATCCAGATGTTTTTATTGTGACGATTCCATATTCACTCAAAGATAAGTTTGAGATTCCAGATGGGACTAATGCTCATATAGGCCTGGGCTTTCTGTCAAAGAATCCTTCCCAATCGGTGCCTGAAATGGAAGCTATGATTCAGAGCACGGAGATTTCGTCTGATTATAAGCTATACAATGCATATGAGATACTTGAACAATTCCATAGTATAACATTTGTTATTGATGTGTTCACCTATGTTTTTGTCATCATGATTTCGTTGATTGCGGTTGCCAATGTATTCAACACCATTTCCACGAATATAAGGTTACGCAGGCGGGAACTTGCCATGCTTCGCTCTGTGGGGATGTCGGATCGTGATTTCAATAAAATGATGAATTTCGAGTGTGTCTTTTATGGCATGAGGACGTTGCTATTCGGGCTTCCCATAGCGGGAATATTTTCTTGGCTGATTTACGAAGGGATGGTGGCCGCAGAAAGGATAGACAACTTCGATTTTGTATTTCCGTGGGGGAGTATGGCAATCAGCGTGTTCAGCGTGCTTTTTATCGTGTTCATTACAATGCTGTACGCCACTAACAAGATAAAAAAAGAAAATATTATTGACGCGCTTCGTGATGATATGATGTGATTCAAAACTGATATTGACTTGATAAAAATCAAAAAGCATCTGCGTGATTGGTTCAAGTGATTCGCAATCGTTCAGAAAGGCGATAGATATTAAATACAGGTTACATCCTGCAGAATAATGTAAGTTACAAGTGAGTGCTGCCACAACTGCGGTAATAAAAAAACGCAGTTGTGGCAGGGGATATTTTAAGGCCAAAATATGGCTATGCGGTGGTTTTGAAATAACAATCAAAACTGCCTTTTTCTTTTTACAATAACCGTCCTCGCCTGTGGGAAAATTTAGAAAAAATAGTAAGACTTAAGATTTATTGTGTGATATAATGTTGTAGATGTTTAACAGGTGTTAGATTGTAAAATAATCAAAATGGAGGGAGTATGCAAGCTGGCGGAAAGCGTGGAAGGTTCAAATGGATATTTTTTATACTTCTGATGGTTATGTTCTTGAGTTTTTCTATACCTATACCGTTAAATCTGGTCTATGATGCAATAGAAATAAAACTTTAATGATGCTTCTTATGTTGTTCCCTGTCAGGTAAAGGTTTCCGGAAAGTATCACATGAATTTGTTTAGTGATGATATGTTTGACGGGCAAATCAGCATTTCTGATTACAGGCTTACCGATGAGAAAATGAGCGAGGTTTATTTTGCAGAGGACGGGTGGCCGCTTGAATACAGTTATGCTGCAGGATATGATAATGATGACCGTCGTAACAGGTATACATACTTTCTCGGTCGGTTGTATTCAAAGTCTTGGTTTCGCAATATGGAGATAATCGTTTACAGTGATAATCCGGTAAATAAAGATGGCGGCGGAAAGGCAGAAGGTGATTGGGGAGGTTGGAATGAAAATGACGGATACTGTATTGTACCTTTAGCTGCCGAGAGGGAAGATGCTATTGAAATACTGTCGGATAAAGGAATCATTGACAGAGTTGAATAGTGAAATATTAAAAATAAAAAGGTAACTATAATATGATATCAAATAATATAGGATGGTGATTATGTTGAATAAGATTAATGAAGGTCAAATTATTAAATGGCTGCTTGTAGTTATA
>DMJQ01000047.1:0-10943 GCA_003457065.1 Clostridiales bacterium | reverse complement strand
GGCAATATTTAGAGGCAGTCCAAGACAGATGAAACATCCCGCTGACTGCACTGCTGACTGACGATGAAACGTACCACTGACTGTGTGAATCCAGAAACAAAATGTCACGGATTTATTAATCAGCAAAATTTTTTTGGAAATAATGTAAAGACCCCTTGACATTTTCCGAGAGCGTACTATAATGAGAAATGTAAAGAATATTTAACATTTTTCGGAGGTGAGTTATGAAAAAAATGGGCGAGATGGACAGAAACATTAAGCTTCGCTCGGAGGAATTGGGTTTCAAGGCGGCGGTGCTGGCATTGGCAATTTGGGCTTTGTATGAATGTTGGAATATGCTGTTCAATAGAGGCAACAACAATCTTTTACCCAGTCTGATTTTAATAGCCGTTTTGTGTGTTCAAAGGTTATCTGAAATGGCTATGAAAAGAAAAATGATTGCCGGTGACAAAGAATACAAAGAACCAAACAAATTATTGTGGGTTATTATCTCAATCGTCGCGGTCGTGGCAATTATCCTTTCGGTCGGCTCTTACTTGGTAGCAACGATGAATTGAGTGTGGAGTTAGAATGAAAAACATTATCAAACAACTCAGAAAACAAGCCGGATTACGGCAAGAGGATATGGCTGCACAATTAGGCGTTAGCCGCCAGACGATTATTGCCATTGAAAATGACAAATACAATCCCACCTTGGAATTGGCAATGAAGATTGCGAAATTATTAAATCTGAAAGTGGAAGATATATTCATTTTGGATTAAAATATATTTTGGGTAAACGGCGGGCGCGGATTGCACCCGTCGTTGATTTTATCAATGTGAAGAGATGAAAATGGAATGGTGTTAATGTCACAAGTATATTCAGCACGAACTACCAAGAAAGTAGTCCAAGACAGGTGAAACGTCCCCCTGACCACGCGTGATACCAATGGTCTTTTTATTTTGCATTTATGTTGATGAATTCGGCTTTTAGCTTTGAGTAGACTATTTTTTGGCTGCTGTAAAGCCCGTAGTAGCCTGAGAGCATGTAGCTTACACTGCATGCAATTGCAAACAGTATGAGTCCCTGTACTCCGAAAAGTTCGATGCTTAATATTATTGAAGCTATAGGTGCGTTGACAACGCCGCAGAATAAGGAAACAAGTCCTATGGCCGCGGAAAAACCGGGATTTAATCCCATCAATCCTCCTACAAAACATCCGAATGTGGAACCGATGAAGAAAGTAGGAACAATTTCTCCGCCTTTAAAGCCGGCTCCGATTGTTATTGCGGTAAAGATCATTTTAAGCATGAATGCTTCGGGTTTCACAACTCCGTTAACGGCATTTTCAACTATGTTCATCCCGGCTCCGTTATAGTCACGTGTTCCGACTAAAAGTGTAAGTATAACAATTGCCAGGCCGCCCGCAAATCCTCTCACATAATCGTTGCTTATTTTATGCTTCATAAAATGCTCTGTTTTGTGCATGACAACGCAGAGAATAATGCTCAACACGGCACACATGGCGGCAAGCACCGTTGTAATGACAAATGTTCTTACTGAAAGTTCCGGCACCAGGCTTAATGTGTAGTGTACCGGTTCAATTCCGAAATTAAGAGAAACACCATATGCAACCAGAGAAGAAACCAGACACGGAACCAGACTCGAATAATAAATTACACCGATGCTTATTACTTCCATGGCAAAAAGTGTTGCTGTCAGAGGTGTACCGAACAATGCGGAAAACACGCCGCTCATGCCGCATAGCACGACTAAATGCATGTCTTTCTCATCGAGGCGGAATATTTTTCCGGTGAGTGAACCTATGCTGCCTCCGAGCTGCAGTGCGGCACCTTCTCTTCCTGCGGATCCGCCTAACAGGTGAGTTATTACGGTACTTATAAATATTAAAGGTGCCAGTATTATGGGGACATGTTCGTCAGTTCTTATTGAATCGATTATCTGATTGGTGCCGGTAGAATCGCTCATTTTAAATAGTCTGTAAAGTACAGCTATGGCAATTCCGCCCACGGGTAAAAAATAAATAATCCAGTTATTCAGCAATCTGAATTCAGTGGCCTTTTCTACGCTGACATGAAATAAAGATCCTATTATTCCGCCAACAAGGCCTGTGATGCCGGCAACAATAATCCATTTAAAAAATGTTTTGACATAATTCTTTGCCGAATTATATTTTCTGTTTAATAATTCCAATTTTGCACTCCTATTAAAGTAATATCGAAAATTATTGTATCACAATTATTGAAATTGTCAAAAAATTATTAAGCAATATATGAATGTTTATTACAACTATTTCAAATGTATCATGAAAAAAATATGGTTTCAAATCTGAGAATAAAGACAAACAAATTCATTACTAAACATTTTCACTAATGAAAAAATTTGTATTACATTGAAATATGAATACTGTCAGCAACTGTTTTTTAATATTTGTGAGCCTGGGGTTACAGCTAAAGACAACTTCTTGATTATACCAGAAANNGGATAGGCGGTTAGCTCCCTGAAAAGAGAAGTGATAATTTGGTAACTTATGAATCACTAATGTGTATGTTCACATTTGGTGCGCTGATAGTATCAATTATTGCCTTGTCTAAAGACAAGCTTAAATAAAATTTTTTATACATAAAAGGGAAACCGGAGTATAAAAAAGTTAACCACCCAAGCACAAATTGGACGGTTAATTAAATTAATCCGATAATTTGGAGCTGACCGTTTATTCGGCAGTTCCTTTTATTTAAGTTAATTATTACATAAGACACGGTATATGTCAAGATAATTAGCAGGAGTTTTTCTGATTTTTTAATTTTATACGAAAGGAGCTATATATAAACATACTACCTTTTAGTACATTAAAATTCTTTTTAACTTTCTAATCTTATTTTAATTATTCACTAAAGCATAACTAATTATTTGAGTATATATTAAACATCAAGAATAAATAATGCGGAGGTTAAGATGAAGGTAACTTTAGAGCAAATTGACGAGCTTAGAAACAGAGTAAATGTAAGCTATGAAGAAGCAAAACAAACATTGGAAAAGNNTAATTAAATCAATAATTGAACTCGAAAAGAAAAAAGGCAGAAAAAACGAAAACAGAGGAAGCTTCACAAGTTTCACAAACAGGCTTTTATCTCTGAAGATGTCTGTGACAAATAGAGACGGAAACATATTGTTTGACTTGCCGCTGGTGTTTATATTATTTATTTCCATATTTGCATTTTGGCTTGTGGTGGCGGCTTTGGTAATAGCTGTTCTCGCATCTTGTAAAATTAAAGTTTACAGAGATAAAAACTCGGTTAATGTGGACAGCCTGAAAAGAAATATGAAAGAAACAGTCGACAAAATAAAAGTAAAATCAGAAGAATTCACAAGAGCAGACGAAGAAGATGTTAAAGACAAGAATGATAATAATAACGAGAATGAAGATCCGACCGAAAATGAAATAATTATAGAATAATAAAGAGGCTGTTGCCGGGTTGATTGTGTCAACATAAATAATTACCTGTGCAGCAGCCGGTTTATTAATGCGGGCAATTGCACGGATTCAATGCGGCAGTATGCCTGCAGAAACAGTTACTGTGTCGGCAGGATTTATTTGATATTTAATATTGTAAATAGTATAATAAGGAGAACCCAGATCACTGTACAATAAATTGCCTGTTGGGATTCCGTATGGCATTGCTTACAAGAACAAGAATCGACACGACAGTCAAGGTGCAGGCGGTTAGGGAACCTTGTTGTTGCAAAATAAAAAGCAAGAGGTTTGATATGGATAAAAAGAAAATTTTAATAGTTGAAGACGAGCAGAAAATAGCGCGTTTTTTAGAGCTTGAACTGAAATATGAAGGATACGAAGTAGATATAGCAAACAACGGCCGTGATGGCCTGGAAAAAGGCAAGGGGGAAGATGTCGATTTAATTGTACTGGATTTAATGCTCCCAGGTTTAAGCGGCATAGAGGTGTGCAGGAGGCTGAGACAGACTTCGGATGTGCCTATAATCATGCTTACCGCAAAGGACGATATTTCTGATAAGGTAACCGGTCTTGATATAGGCGCGGATGATTATATGACGAAACCTTTCGCAGTTGAAGAGCTGCTGGCGCGTATAAGAGTTCTTTTAAAAAGAATGCAAAACGGCAGGGATAAATCAAATCTGCAGATATTGGAAAGAGGGCTTCTGAAGCTTTCAAAAAATAATTATAAAGTTGAATATGACGGCGAAAATATTGATTTGACAAAAAAGGAATTTGAGCTTTTGGAGTTTATGATGGTTAACAAAAACATCGTATTAACCAGAGAAAAGATTCTCGACAAAGTGTGGGGATATGATTATTTTGGCGATACCAACATAATAGATGTATATATCAGGTATTTAAGAAGCAAAATCGATCAGAAGTACAATATAAATCTCATCGAAACCGTGAGAGGCGTCGGCTATATAATACGTGATTAAAGGAATATTATGATTAGATCATTATTAAAAAAACTGCTCAACATATTTTTATATCCTTTTAAATTAGTGGTGAGACTGATTGTGCGGCTGTTAAAAAGGCTTAAATTTTCTATTGCCTTTAAAATTTCCGTGTCTTATTTTTTAATATATCTTATCACCATATCCATAGTAGCATTTACAACATCGGCAGGATATTTGATATTTGAGTTTGANNAAGGTCTTGATATTTGAGTTTGAAAAATTCAGAAACGAAACAATAGAAAATGATGTCGGAAAAATTATCGGTGAATTTCCCGAAATTAAAATTGAGACAGGCAGCGGCAGCAGAATAAATTCTGTTGAAATATACGACAGTTATCTGAATTCGGTCTATCCGTCGGACAATCATAAAACATATTCGGACAACATAATCGTAGTCATTGAAAAATTAATTTACAATAAGGAATATATATATTCAACAAACTTTTACAGCGAAGGGTACGAATACTACCTGAACATAAGCTATGATGCCGTACAGATGATTAACGACGCAATAAGAATCTTTTTTATGGTTATGGCTTCAGGGGTGATAGGCGTTTTGATTTTTGTGCCAATCGTATCGAGAACAAGCTATAAAATGATCGGTCCAATTAAAAATATGACCGAAATAACAAAGACGATCACTGTAAACAACATAAATACCAGACTGGACATAACTGGCGCTCAGGATGAATTAAAGGAGCTGTCACAGACATTCAATGAAATGATGGACAGAATAGAGGAAGGCTACAAGACGCAGCAGCAGTTTGTTTCTGATGCATCTCATGAACTGCGTACACCAATAGCTGTAATCAAAGGCTATGTGAACATGCTTGACAGGTGGGGGAAAAATGACAGGGCAGTTCTTGAAGAATCAATAACGGCAATTAAAAATGAAACTGAGAACATGCAGGATCTGATTGAAAAGCTGTTGTTTATTGCAAGAAGTGACAAAAGCACATTAATATACACAAAAGAAGATTTTAATATAAATACGGTATTGTGTGAAATCGAAAAAGAAACAAAAATGATTGATACGCAGCACAAGCTGTATTTTCAGTTTTATGATGATGCACATATTTACGGGGACAGGAAAAGAATTAAGCAGGCAGTGAGAATTATTATTGACAATGCCATAAAGTTTACGCCAAATGAAGGCTACATCATGATATCGGGTTTCATTCAGAATGATTACTATGTAATTAAGGTAAAAGATACGGGAATAGGTATTGAAAAGAAGGATCTTGAAAAAATATTTGAAAGGCTGTACAGGGCGGAACAGTCCAGAAGCAAGGAAATCGGCGGTCACGGCCTTGGGCTTTCAATGGCAAAAATCATAGTCCTGGGACATAAAGGCAAGATCAAGGTAAAAAGCACCTCAGTAAAAGGCTCTGAGTTTTCAATAATGCTCCCTTATATATAAAATATATAAAAGTGCTAAAATAAATTAATAATCGACAAATAACAACAAAAGAAGTCAAGGAAAAATCCTTTGATTAATTGTATAATAGCTTGTACATTATTAAATCAGAAAGGATTTGAGAAAAGTGAATTTAGAATTTATTGAATCTGGACAAGTTTTAACAATCAGGCTCAAGGGAGAGCTGGATCATCACAGCGCAGATGAATCAAGAGTATTGATTGATGAAAAAGTCAATAAAGGGAAATTTAATAAAATAGTCATAGATTTTAGAAACCTTGATTTCATTGACAGCTCGGGCATCGGCTTTGTTATAGGTCGCTACAAGGTAATAAGAAAACAAAACGGAGCAATTGAAATTATTAATGCCAGTAAGAAGGTAAAGAAAATTCTTGACATGAGCGGCATAGGAAAAATAATTGAAATTAAATAGGGGGATAAAATGCAAAAAAATTATGTAATTTTTAAAATACCGAGCTTATCAGTAAATGAATCATTTGCCAGGGCGGCAGTTGCGGCATTCTGTTCCATTTTAAATCCTACCATCGGTGAAATAAATGATATCAAAACTGCCGTATCAGAAGCTGTTACTAACTCGGTTATTCACGGTTATGAAAATACTGTGGGCGAAATAGAAATTTCATGCAGGATCAAGGGGCAGACCGTTGAAATAATAGTTGAAGATTTCGGATGCGGAATAATTGATGTTGAGAAAGCTAAAGAACCGCTTTTTACTACGAAGCCGGAACTTGAACGCTCAGGAATGGGTTTTGCCGTCATGGAATCGTACATGGATGAAGTTGTGGTTTTATCTGAAAAGGATGTCGGAACAAAAGTTATAATGAGAAAAAAAATCAGCGAAAAATAATAAAAATAAAAAATTCGGTTTGTAATGCTGAAATTACAAATATTAAATATGTTCATACGTAGCAAATCACTGAGAAAAATTTACAATAAATATTAAAAAAGGCACTTATAGTGCTTTTTTTTAGTATTCAAATTTGTTTTTTGTAAATAATACTTATGANNTTTATATGAAAAAAAAGATTTTTTTATTAGTTATAATTTTATTTATAAGTTTTACAGCCATATATTTTGGTAACAGCATTGACAGATCTTTGAAAAAAATACCTGAAAGTGCAGTTCTGCTGTAGGAGGAGTAAATGAAGTACGATAAAGACAGCTATAAGCAGGTGGTAGAGGAATACACCCCCAAAAATAAAATGCTGAAAAATTGTGTATGGGCATTTATATTTGGGGGAGCCATCTGCGTATTAGGCGAAATCATTAAAAATATATTTATGTCAAAATTCGGTGTATCGGAAAATGATGCTGGACCCATGAGTTCGGTGGCGCTTGTGACACTCAGTGTACTGCTGACCGGAATCGGATGGTACGATAAGCTGGGCAAGGTCGGCGGAGCCGGAACCGTCGTTCCTATTACAGGTTTTGCAAACTCCGTTGTATCTCCGGCTCTTGAGTATAAAAGAGAAGGATTTATATTGGGAACGGCTGCCAATATTTTTAAATTGGCAGGTCCGGTCCTTGTTTACGGATATCTGTCAGCATTTATCGTCGGATTACTGAGTCTTTTGTTCGGTGGTTCATAAAATTTTATCAAGGAGAGTTTAAGTTGAAAAAAATTGGCAAACAAACATTTAACATAAAAGATAACGTCTTTGTCAGGGACACATTTACGATAGCAGGTAAAAAAGAGGGCGAGGGACCTCTCGGAAAAGAATTTGACATGATTGTTGATGATGATCTTTGGGAAGAAGACAGCTGGGAAAAATGCGAATTGAAATTTCAAAAAGAAGCAGTCAAGCATTTAATGAATAAGAACAACCTGAACAAGAGTGCTGTTGACCTGCTGATTTCCGGGGATCTGTTAAACCAGATAACCACGTCTTCTTTTGCCGCCAGAGATCTGCAGCTTCCTTATGTGGGAGTTTACGGTGCGTGTTCCACAATGGCATTGACGCTGGGATTAGGAGCACTTATTATAGACGGCGGTTTTGCCGACAATATAATTTGTGTGACCTCAAGCCATTTTTGCAGTGCGGAAAGACAGTACAGACTTCCTCTTGAAATGGGAGGGCAGAGACATATGTCGGCACAGTGGACAGTAACCGGCTCAGCGGCAGTGTGGCTGTCAAAGGCAGGAAGCGGACCGAAAATTAAGAATGTGACATTCGGAAAAATTACAGACTTGGGCGTGAAAGATGCAAACAATATGGGAGCAGCCATGGCACCGGCGGCATATGATTCTTTGAAACAGCATATGGAAGACACCGGAGTTGACTATGATTTAATAGTTACGGGAGACCTTGGAACGATCGGCAAGTCCATTGTAAATAAAATGTTCAACGAAGATAATAAAAGCATCGAAAATAAATATGATGACTGCGGTACAATTATTTACGACATAGAAAAACAGGATGTCCATGCGGGAGGCAGCGGATGCGGCTGCTCGGCAACTGTGTTTGGAGCTTTTCTGTACAAGAAGCTTTTAAACAATGAAATAAACAAGCTTTTGTTTACTTCCACCGGTGCACTGCATTCACCCACAGCCACGCTTCAGGGAGAAAGCATACCCGGCATTGCCCATTGCATAGGAATTGAAATGTGAGGTATATATGAATTACGTAATGAGTTTTATAGTAGGCGGCATTATTTGTGTGATAGGACAGATCATAATTGATACCTTTAAAAAGAATAATGCNNTTATTTCGGATTATACGATAAAATTATAGAAATAGGTTATTCAGGTGCCACGGTTCCGCTTTTAGGTTTCGGGCACACTCTTGCAGAAGGTGCGGTGGAAGAAGCGGCATCCAAAGGATTCATGGGTGCATTGAGCGGAGGAATAATTAAAACAGCTCCGGGAGTCGCTGCGGCACTTTTGTTCGGCTACATAGCAGCGGTGATATTTAATCCAAAGGGAAATAAATAAACTGCTAAATAAGCATCAGCGTTATGTCATCCTGATGCTGGTGAAAAATCTCATCCTTCAAAATATGAGATTCTTCACCGGCACTGAACGGCATTTTTATATTACAAAAAATTACTATTGACATATATTGTCATCAGATGGCAATATCATTGCAAAAGATAATTACTATCAATTAGTGGAGCGTTAAATAAAAAAGTGGTATCTCATTGTAATTTTAATAATATTGTCTGTGGTTTCACTGATGATAGGTGCAGCTGATGTTAACATGGCAGGCATAATTGTGTCCTNNGGACTAATAAGCATTATAGCGGCAGGCATGGGCATGAGCATTGCAGGGCTGCTAATGCAGCAGTTGAGCAGAAACAAATTTGTTTCGCCAACAACGGCTGCCACGGAAGATTTCGCAAAGCTGGGCGTGCTTGTATCCATGATTTTATTTCCGGGAGCGGGAACATTTAGAACAATGATAATATCTTTCGTATTTGCCGTGGGCGGAACTTTTCTGTTCATGAAAATACTGAAGGGAATCAAATTTAAAAATATTATCTATGTGCCGCTTATAGGAATCATGCTTGGAAACATTATTGATTCAGTATCCGTATTTCTTTCCTACAGATATGATGTGGTTCAAAGCGTGGCGCCCTGACTCATGGGGGATTTTTTAATGATTATAAAAGGAAGATATGAACTTTTATACATAAGCATACCGTTAATGGTCATTGCCTTTGCTTACGCGAACAAATTAACCATTGCCGGTATGGGGGAGGAATTTCTAAGAATCTGGGGCTCAATTACAATCAGGTGATGAATATAGGTCTTGTAATAGTGTCGCTGATATCTTCGCTTGTCATCATAACCGTTGGTAAAATTCCGTTCCTTGGTCTGATAGTTCCTAATATAGTCACTATTGTTCAAGGTGACAACATGAAGAACAATATAGGCATCACATCATTGTTTGGAGCTGTGTTCCTCCTTGCCTGCGATATATTCGGACGAATAATTATTTATCCGTATGAAATATCAATAAGCCTTACGGCAGGTGTCATAGGCAGTATAATATTCCTTTATTTAATTGTGAGGGGGAATAAATGATGGATAAAAAAAGGATCAGATAATGGCCAGCGAAGGGAGCCTGAGCATTTATGGGATAGATTCACGCTTTGGAATGCTGTATGATGATTTTGGATTTGCTCCTGCCGACGAAAATATAGATTCCAGCACTCACGGTCAGAAAATATCATATGAATACATCGTTGAAAAAGATCCTGACTATATATTTGTGCTGGACATGGGAGCAGTATCAAAAAGCAGTGAAGATTTATCAGCCGAAAAATTAATGGACAATGATTTGGTGAAATCAACTTCCGCTTATAAAAGCGGCAATATTACATATGNNGCAACAGGAGGAATCAACGGAACACTGACTATGGTCAGAGAAGTTGTGGAAAGCTTGAAATAGTTTTTTAAAAAAGACGGGAGAGTCAAAAGGATATATTATGAACCTACCGCATAACGCAGATTGAATGCGGAAATAAAACGCTTCATTACCAGGAGATATTCTAAAAATGAGGCGTTTTCGTTTATGTTTATAGCCTTTACTATTTGGCCTGCTTTAAAGGAAATGTAACTTTCCAAATTCCCTCCGTTATCATACCGGAAATAATAAAATCTCCATAAAGAGAATAGTCGCTAAGTTCACTCTGCGGGATATCAAAAATGTATTCACAATAATCAATTCTATTCTCCTGCTGTTCATATTGGTTTGTAAAGTATATGTTATAATTATAGTCTACTAATTTCCCATTCGCATCTTTTAAGTAAAAAAAACCATGGTTGTCATTTGTCAAACGGTCGTTGAGTGCCATTTGTACATGGAGCATACCATCAACATAACCTATTGCAGTTAGGTCAATGCCGTCTATTGGAAATTCGGACATTGCCTGCGAGGGTATAAGGACAACCGCTTCGCTTTTATCTATATACTTTTCATAATCTTTTCCGCCGCCTCCACCTGTTGAATATACCTTTTGTGTGCTGTTTACAGCTGTAACCGACGATAGGTCTATCGGAATCATGACATTACTATAATGCTTTTT
>DMJQ01000050.1 GCA_003457065.1 Clostridiales bacterium | reverse complement strand
TGCTGGGCGCACATAAAAAAATAGAGCACTATTGCGCTCTATTTGTCTTTAAAATCCAGATTCATATGAACAATCCCACATACATCTTCCACAGGAATCGAAAATGACAATCCTCTTCCTTCCTTGTTCAGCCCTGCTTCGTTTCTGATTGCATGCATTATTTGTTTTCTGTATTCGCGCTTAACTAAAATCAGTACTACATCTTTCTCCGGCTGAATTGAAATACCGAAAAATTTCTCCGCTTCATGCACCCCGGCTCCTCTTGCGTTTAAAACCGTTCCGCCTGTAGCACCTGCACTTCTTGCCGCTTCCATTACAACGTCGTCAAAACCTCTGTTTACAATTGTAATTATTAAGTCAAATTCCTGATAATCATCTGTTCTTTCTGCCATCTTCTCACTCCTTTCTACCATCTTTTAAACTGCTTATAAGTTCCAAAGCAAGAGCACTGTCCACGCTGTTTATAGGAACCGTGAAAGCTATTCCGCTTCCCGGTTTCTTCAACTGCATCTTTTCTTTTAATTTATCCATTATTTTAGGAACATCATACTCCTGTACAACACTTAATACAATATCTTTTTCTGTCTGACCAAGTCCAAGGTAGTCTAATGTTTCTGATTTGGCTGTACCCTTTCCCAGTGCTATCAGATTATATACAATATTTTCTTCTCTGAACATTTCTGCAAGTTTTTCTCCCTTGCCTCTGTCTATAATTGTTACCAGCATTTTAATTTTTTTAGGTATGCATTTTTCATTATTTTCCACCGCTATCTGCACCTCCTTCAAAATCTATAATTTCAGAATCTATTTCTGCTTCTTCTATTATTTCTTCTTCGACTCGTTCATTCATTTTTATTTTTATATTATAAACAACGCCGAGAACCTGAATAGTAATTAACGGAGTCATTGCAACCATTGCAACAAGACCGAATGCATCTGTCAGGATATTTCCTCCGGCAGCATCCGCCGCACCCATTGCAAAAGGCAGCATAAACGTCGCAGTCATCGGTCCCGAAGCAACTCCTCCGGAATCGAATGCAATGCCCGTAAATATGGGCGTAACGAAAAATGTAAGAATCAATGCTATAGCATAGCCCGGTACAATAAAATACCAGATGCTTACGCCATTAAGAACTCTTGTCATGGCAATTCCTATGGATACAGCAACTCCCAGCGACAGAGAAATGAGCATTGACTTTTTGGAAATGGCACCTCCGGTTACACCTTCAACCTGCTTGTTTAGCACGTGCACTGCCGGTTCGGCGGCAACAATGAAAAATCCCATTATCATGCCGACGGGTATGAGAAGCCAATTATTATCCAATGCCCCAAGAGCATTTCCCAGGTAATTGCCGGCGGGAAGAAATCCCACATTAACTCCGGTTAAGAATATCACTAACCCTATATAAGTATATATAACACCAACAGCTGTTTTAATCAATTGGCTTTTCGGCAATTTCAAAAAAATTATCTGAAAAAATATAAATGCTATTACAATCGGAGCTAACGCCAACGCCACTTCCTCAAAATATTTTGGAAAAGCATATAAAAACGCATTAAAAGCCTCGCTCAGATTATTTACATCATTTACAACCACATCAGAATAACTGCCTGAAGAATTATAAACCAAACCCAGCAATAACACTGATAATATAGGTCCCACAGAGCAAAGAGCAACAAGACCGAAGCTGTCGTCATGCGCGCTTTTACCTCCACGGACAGAAGCAACACCAAGTCCGAGAGACATAATAAAAGGTACCGTAATCGGGCCTGTGGTCACACCTCCCGAATCAAATGCAACAGGAACAAAATCGTTCGGCGCAAAATATGCCAATATAAAAATNNATTATTGCATAAAAGAAAAAAAGTAAATGAGAAAACTTAATTTGAAAGACTATACGTAATATTGCTATTACTAAAAATAGCCCTACGCCAAGGGCAACTGTTCCTATTATTATAAAATTAGGTATAGAAGGCACCTGACCTGCAAGAACCTGAAGATCCGGCTCAGCTACCGTAATCATAAATCCCATTAAAAAACTTATTACAGTTAAAACAAGTAATTTACGTGATTTTGTAAGTTCGGCTCCTATCCTTTCACCCATTGGCATCATTGACATGTCAGCACCAAGGGTAAAAAGTCCCATGCCCAAAATCAGCATTATTGCCCCNNAGCATAAACAGTCCGTTCGGCATTGGTGTCAATGTAAAGTGCAGAATAATGACAATGACAGTTATCGGAAGCACCGAAGCCAGGGATTCTTTAATTTTTTCTGAAAGATTTCTATTCAATAACATCCCTCCTTTGTTATCTTGATTATAACATGTAATTATTAATCATATATTAATATTAACTTACATGAAAATTTGAGTCAAGACCTTTATTTTGTAAACTTCCGGAATATTATTTGTGTCGTTTCGTCAATTCTGCTTTTAAGTCGGCAATCGTAACTTTTTCACTGACCATAAGAACAAGAGAATGATAAATTAAATCGCATATCTCATAAACAAGTTCTTCCTTATTTTTATTTTTCGCTCCTATTATTACTTCGCTGGTTTCTTCGCCCACCTTCTTCAATATTTTATCCAAGCCTTCATCAAATAAATAATTCGTATATGATCCTTCTCTGGGATTGTCTCTTCTGCTGATTATTTGATTGTACACTTTATACAATATCGACCGGTCTATCGCATCCTCCTCATAAACCTTGTTAAAAAAGCAGGAATAAGCTCCCGTGTGACATGCATTCCCTTTCTGTTCAATCTTCAGCAGAATCGCATCCGCGTCACAGTCATAATACAGCCCTTTTAAATATTGAACATGCCCGGATGTTTCTCCCTTTCTCCAAATACAGTTTCTCCTTCTTGAGAAATAACATACGCTTTTTTCCTTTAAAGTAATCTCCAGCGACTCTTTATTCATATATGCAACCATAAGCACATCATTTGTTTTATAATCCTGTGCTACGGCAACTACAAGACCTTTGTCGTCAAATTTCACTTCATCTAATAGCTGTTTTAATTCCATATTATCTCACCTTCTGTTTTACATAAATTAAACGGAATGACACGCAGTCATTCCATGTTCGTCCGTATCACTTACTATATTCTTATTTCAACACCGTTATCTATTAAATATCTCTTTAACTCTTCTATTCTTATTTCGCCGAAATGAAATACGGAAGCCGCCAGTATGCCGTCAACGCCGGCATATCTGACAGCATCACGGAAATGTTCCGGTCTTCCGGCTCCACCGGAAGCAATGACCGGCACATTCNNTCTCCGGCTCCCAGCAAAACACCCATCTTTGCCCACTCTATTGCATCTAAATTTGTTTTTTCCCTTCCTCCCTTTATGTACACACTCCACGAGCCTTCTTCATTCTTTTTGGCATCTATGGACAGTACAACGCATTGGCTGCCAAACATCTTTGATGCTTCTTTAATGAGATCCTGGTTCATTACGGCGGATGAATTTACAGATACTTTGTCTGCACCGCTTTGCAAAATATATTCGAAATCTTCTGCTGATGAAACTCCGCCTCCCACTGAAAAAGGTATATTTATTTCACAGGCAACCTTTTTCACAAATTCAAGCGATGTCTTTCTTTCTTCATTTGAAGCCGTAATGTCATAAAAAACAAGCTCATCTGCCCCGCAGTCACTATAATATCTTCCAAGCACCGACGGGTCATCTACGTCCTTTATATCTTTAAATTTCTTACCCTTTACGACTCTTCCGTTTCTTACGTCTAAGCAAGGTATAATTCTTCGTGCAACCATAGTACCTCCTCATTTAACAACTATGCCAATTATTGTTCTTTTCTCATATTATTTTTCTATTATTTTAAGCGCCTGTTTAAAATCTATTTTGTTGTCATACAGCGCTTTTCCAATTACGGCACCGTATATATTCATGCTGCTTAATTTTCTGATATCATCAAGAGATGACATTCCTCCTGATTNNCTGTTATTGCCGACAATTCTTCATATACGCTAAAATTTGGTCCTGACAGCATTCCGTCCTTTGAAATATCTGTGTAAATCAATGTTTTAATCCCTATTGATTCTATAAATCCGCAGATTTCAACCGGACCGACATCAGTCATGGACTGCCATCCCCTTGTGGCAATCCTGCCGTTCAGTGCATCGATTGAAACCGCCAGGTGTTCACCGTATATTTTGGCAAGTTCCGTCAGCAGCTCCTGTTTTTCTGCCGCCATGGTTCCCACGATGACTCTTCCGACACCCATATTTAGCAGATTTTTAATTCTTTCCTCTGTTCTTATTCCTCCCCCCAACTGCACCGGTATGCCTACTGCTGCAACTATTTTTTCTATTAATTTTCTGTTTTTGAAATTTTCATTTTTAGCTCCGTCCAAATCTACCACATGCAAGTATTCGGCACCCATGCTTTCCCATTTCCTGGCCGTCTCGACAGGGTCGTACGAATAAACATTAACCGTATCAAATTTTCCCTGTGTCAGCCTAACACATTTATTATCCTTAATATCTATTGCAGGAAATAATATCATATCAAATCCCCCTTTAGTTTAAATATTTGCTTGTATTTATTCCTCAACTAAATATGCCATAACTTATTATAGTTGGTATCACAAAGAGCCTTTTGTTGACTGCAGAACATCTGAGGTCACATGAACCGCTTTTTTTAATGCCCTCCCAAATCCTTTAAATACAGCTTCTATTTTGTGATGGTCATTTTCTCCGTACAGCAGTTCTATATGAAGTGTGCACATTGAATTGTTCACAAAGCCCCTGAAAAATTCCTTAAAATCTTCGGTCGCCATGCTGCCGAGCATTTTTCTGTCAAATCCGACACTATAAACAAGGCATGGCCTTCCGCTGAAATCAACCGCAACTCTTGCCATTGCTTCATCCATGGGAAGAAATACGAAGCCATATCTTTCAATGCCGCGTCTGTCACCCAGCGCTTCACTGAAAGCACGGCCGAGAACAATTCCAATGTCCTCCGATGTGTGATGTGTATCCACATCCAAATCTCCGATACATTTGACTTTTAAATCAAATCCGCCATGGAATCCGGCAAGCTCAAGCATGTGATCCAGAAACCCTATGCCCGTATCTATTTCGGTCATCCCGCCTCCGTCAAGATTAAGCTCCGCCTGAACATCTGTCTCATCTGTCATACGCCTTACAGAATTCTTTCTCATATGCTCACTCCCATTAATTTTTTAATTTCGTTTATCAAAATCTCATTTTCTTCTTTAGTGCCGACAGTTATGCGGTTATAAATTACACCTTCATAATCAAATTTTCGGATCAATACTCCACAGTCCATGAGTTTTTCAAATAAGTTATCCACAGGAGATCTGACAAATATGAAGTTCCCGCCTGATGGATATACGGTAAAGTTCAGGTTTTTCAACACTCCGCTCAGTTCTTCCCTAAGCTTTCGCACACTGTTGATATAACCGGCTGCTCTGTCTATATTGTTCAGTGCCTGTTCTGCCGCATACTGCGACAAAATGTTGAGATTGTACGGTATCTTTACCTTCCATATATACTTTACAGTCTCCACATTTGCAATCAATGCTCCAACACGGATGCCGGCAAGACCGAATGCCTTTGACAATGTCCTCATAACAATCAGGTTTTCATAGCTGTTTATCAGATCAATTGCAGAATCTTCCGAAAAATCCGCATATGCTTCATCCAAAATTATGAGAGAATTTTCTACTTCTTCAAGAAGCCTCACCACGTCTTTTCTTGGAGTCACATATCCTGTAGGATTGTTAGGATTGCAGAGAATTACGATTTTAGGATTTTGTTCTCTGGCTCCGAGGATTAATCTATCCATATCCTGCGTGAAGTCACTTTCAGTTTCCGCTCCGACATATTCCGCACCGCATAAATCGCAGTAAGTGCGATACATACTGAAAGAAGGAACAAAACTCATGACCTTGTCTCCCTTTTCGCAATACGCATTTATGACAGTATTAATAAGTTCGCTTGAACCGTTGCCCATCATTATATTTTTAGCCTCGCATCTATAGTAAGCAGCCACTTTTTCTCTTAATGATCTTGAATCGCTGTCCGGGTATAAATCAGGCATAAAATTATCAATTTTAAATACATCATTCAGCAGATAGTTGCTTCCCTCATTGGCATCAAGCTTAACACTGTACGGTACATCATTTACAAAATAAGCACGCAGCTTTTCTGCGCTGGGTTTAAGTTTTATCATAACTAATCTCCTTTCTGAAAATTTTCATTCATTCTCACTTTCACAGCATTGGAATGACCGGTCAGACCTTCGCCTTCAGCAAAACGCACTATGTCACCGGCACTTTCTTTTAATGCATCTTTGCCGTAGTAAATAAGTGAAGTTTTTTTAATAAAATCATCAACAGAAAGAGCTGATGAAAATTTAGCCGTCGAACCTGTGGGAAGGGTGTGGTTCGTTCCCGCAAAATAATCTCCCACAGGTTCGGTGCTGTACTTGCCCATAAATATTGCACCTGCATTTTTAATTTTTTTATAAATATCAAATGGATTAACCGTCATGAGCTCCAGATGTTCAGGAGCTATTTCGTTGGCAAGATCAATACACTGCTTGATGCTGTCGGCAATTATTATCGCCCCGTAATTATTTAGGGATTTTTCTGCTATCCGGCTTCTCTCAAGCTTTTTAATCTGTTTTTCAAGTTCATTTCTTACCTTGCGCGCCAGCTTGAAAGAATCTGTCATCAATATTGACGACGCCATTTCGTCATGCTCCGCCTGTGAAATCATATCCGCCGCAATGTAAGCGGGGTTAGCCGTTTCATCGGCAATTATTAAAATTTCACTGGGTCCAGCAACCATGTCAATTCCCACAAAACCGGAAACCATTTTTTTTGCCGCTGCCACAAATATGTTGCCGGGTCCCGTGATTTTATACACCTTCGGAACCGACTCCGTGCCATAGGCAAGAGCTCCTATTCCATGAACTCCTCCCACCTTGAATATTCTGTCGACATCTGCCAGAACCGCCGCCGCCAAAATTGAGTCTTTTATTTTTCCGTCTTTCTGAGGGGGAGTTATCATAATTATTTCTTCGACACCGGCTATTCTTGCCGGCACTGCATTCATCAGCACTGTGGAAGGATATGCAGCCTTGCCTCCAGGTATGTAAATTCCTACTCTTTCTATGGGATTTACAAGCTGTCCCAAAACAATGTCTTTTCCGTCGGGCTTAAATTGATAGCCTTTCCTTTTTTGTTTTATATGGTATGTTTCAATGTTTCGTTTTGCTGTTTTCATTGTTTCAAAAAGTTTCTCATCTACCGTTCTTAAAGCTTCTTCTATTTCATCCTCAGTGACCTCCAGGTCTTCCAGCTTCACTTCATCAAATTTCAGTGTGTATTTTTTCAGTGCTTCATCTTTATTTTCCTTCACATCTTTTAGTATACTGTCTACTGTTTCATAAACGCTGCTTAAATTACCTGTATTGCGGTTTTTAATTTCAGCTAAAAAGCTTTCAATTTGCTGTTCACAAATAACTTTAACCATCTGAATCCTCCATTCTTATTAATTCAATCACTTCTTTTATTTCCTTTTTCTTATGCTCATAGCTCGTTTTATTGGAAATTATCATTGCGCTGATGCCGCATATATCTTCAAAAACCTCAAGTCCGTTGGCTTTTAGCGTTTTGCCAGTTTCCACTATATCCACTATCACATCGGAAAGGCCTAAAATAGGGGCAAGCTCTATTGAACCGTTTAATTTAATTATTTTAATTTCACGCCCTATGCTGCCAAAATATTTTTTTGCCGTTTCCGGATNNGCCGATATTCATTTTATAAAGTTCATAAATATCTGCGGCATTTTCTATGATCATATCCCTGCCGGATATCCCAATGTCTGCAATTCCGTTTTCAACATAAGTTATTACATCGGTATTTTTTATCAGGATATAATTAATATTTCTATTTTCATCTTTAAAAACAAGCTTTCTTGATTTTTCATCTATGGATTTTCCGATGCCTGCGGCTTTAAACACTTCAATAGCCTGGGTTCCCAATCTTCCCTTAGGTATTGCAATCGTCAAGCTCATACTTTCCTCCTTGTAGCACTACAACATCGTCTTATGTTGTCGTTTCGCAATGAACAGCATTTCTGTGCCGGCCAGCTCTACCCGGGTTATGAGCTGAATAAGAGCAAGAAAAAAGCCATCTGACTTATATCAGATGGCTTTGGTATATTAACCACAGATACAAGTCTATTTTTGAAACGACCAATAGAGCTTGTATCTGTGAATTGAAATTTCAAATCACTTACAAACTCTGTACCTGTGGTGATGTAATTGTACGCATAAAAATTTACTATTCATTTTGCACCTCGTAAAATTATATTGATTATACTATCTATAATTTCATATGTCAATAATATTTTTACATATTCTTTTATAATTAGTACTTATTGTCAAAACATAACCCTCTGATTGTTTCTATTTCAAGCCCTTTTCTATCCAATTATATTATTTCTTGACTATTTAATATCACGTTGATATAGTAAATATTATCAGATAGAGAGGTGATTTAATGGTTTCTTACATATTAGGTTTAAATCCGATTATTTTGGCTCTGCTGGGCACTACCTTTACTTTTTTAGCAACAACTGCAGGAGCGGCAGTTGTTTACTTAGTTAAAAAGGAAGTCACCCCAAATATACAGCATGGATTTTTAGGTTTTGCAGCCGGAGTCATGATTGCAGCTTCTGTATGGTCGTTGCTGATACCTTCCATCGAAATGGCTGAAGAGCAGGGAATTTCCGGATGGATACCGGCTGCCGGCGGTTGTATATTTGGCGGTGTATTCCTGTTCATACTTGACAGGATTCTTCCCCACTTGCACCTTGATGCAGACAAGCCTGAAGGTTTAAAAAGCTCTTTTAAGAGGACAACCATGCTTGTGCTTGCTGTTACGCTGCACAACATTCCGGAAGGAATGGCTGTTGGTTTATCTTTCGGACTTGCCGGACAGTTAAACTCTCATGCAGATTTAATGACTGCATTTGCACTGGCACTGGGTATCGGAATTCAAAATTTCCCGGAGGGAGCAGCAATTTCATTGCCACTCAGAAAAGAAGGTTTTTCAAAAAATAAATCTTTTGTGTACGGATCTCTGTCAGGAATTGTTGAGCCTATCGCAGGATTAATAGGCGCATCTCTTGCAACTTCCGTTGCGGGAATCATGCCATGGATGCTTTCATTCGCGGCAGGGTCAATGATTTATGTAGTTGTGGAAGAATTGATTCCAGAATCACAATCGTTAAATGAGCATTCCCATGCGGGGACAATCGGTACTATGGTGGGATTTTTAGTAATGATGGTCCTTGATGTAGCCTTAGGTTAATAATTTAGAAATAGCTTTTATTTATCATTCTGACACGGCGGTCGTATTTCTACATTGCAGTCATAAAAGCGTCGCCTTCAGAATGATTTTTTTATGTTTCACAGAAATATCATCTTAATTTCACCTTTTAAACACATTACAGAATTATTCTTAATGTGAAAGAGAGGTTGCTATGAGTACAAATTATGTGTTTGAACGAATCGAAAAAAATATTTAGTAGCTGCTTCTGATGATGGCATTAATATTTCCGGAGGTAATGACGGTTCATCTGTCAATGGAAGACCGGGACAAAATTCTTTTTCATCCGATGGAAATGACAGTCTGAATATATCCGGCGGATTGCTGATTGCCGCAGGAAGTGCCGGAATGGCTCAGACTCCGTCTGAAGATTCAAAAAGGTGAAGAAGTAACAACTGGGGCATTCATTCCCGGAAATGGAGGACCAGGAGGCAAGGGAAACGGAATAAAACCCGGAATGAGCTTTCATGAAGGTGAACGTCCCGAAGCACCTCAATTCGTACCTCAAAATTTTCAATCCAAATAGCTCTGTCAAAAAGAAGTATTTGAAAATTCAAATACTTCTTTTATTCAACAATTATTCAATTTTAAGCAAATACTTTTTTACCATCTTTATCGGATGATATGACTGCTTTGCCTTTCTTAAACCTGCGTTTCCCGTATCTTCCTGCCTGTTGACAAATTCTGTGTCCGCAAAGCTTTCTTCCAGAAATTTTTTGTTCAGAAAAGCATATATTCCCTTATACTCAATTTCACCGCGTTCAACATGGATAACAGCTATTTTGTCATTTGCTATCTCTCCAACGGCAAATCCCGCCAGTTCGCCATCAACATATATAGCGATTGATTTAAGGTCAAACAAATGAAGCTCGTTGAACAAATCCTTTATTGCGTCAATTTCCATCAGCATTTCATTATCAACGGTTACAGCCACTTCTTCATGCCATCTGTGAAGCAGAGTCAGACAGTCTTTAACTACTTTTTCACTATTAATCGTTTTAATTTCATATTCATATGTTTTTTCAAAAGAATTGACATGATTTTTCTTGCCGTGATATTTCTTTCCTTTAAGTTCTATTAAATCATTGGTATTATATACATATTCAAAATCATTTACATCTTCGGTCACATCTATTTTAAAACCGGTATATTTTTTCAGATCTTCTATGAACCTTTCATCAACATCACCAAACAGATATTCCCTGTCAGTGAAGTTCGTATTTCTTTCAATAAGTATATCCAATAGTTCTGTTAAGTTTTCTTTCTTGTATCCCAATGGCTGAGCATAAAATGTGCCTTTTCCTTCCTCATTTTTTTCTATTACCAGCACATCGTCAATTATTGCATATTTTACATTGTTAAGCTTTCGCCACATATATAGCGATGAAAATAAGTATTCGTAAGATTCTAATTTATCCCTGTCAGCATATTTCTCAATTATTTCCTTGTCATCAAGGGACAAACATTTAAAGTTTATAATAACAATCAACTCCTATCAATTTTATACTTATATTATTTACCCGTATTTTCATTTAATTAATCATATCTTCATAAGATTATATTATCATACTTAAATTATATCAAGCTTAATAATTTTATTTTTTGAAGTTGCTTGACAAAATAAAGTAACCATGGTATTTTAAATTTATATAATCGGTGATTACGGAGGTTATGTTGGTAGGATTTTCATTAACAAATACAGGCTCTATGCTTGTTTTTATCGAAGGATTTTTATCTTTTTTTTCACCTTGTGTTTTGCCTCTTATACCTGTATACATAAGTTATCTGGCAGGCAACGGTAAAAAAACCGGTTCAGACGGAACTGTAATATACCACAGAAAAACAGTCTTAATAAATACATTGTTTTTTATTTCAGGAATTTCAAGCGTTTTTTTCCTTTTAGGTTTATCTTTTTCAGCACTGGGAACGTTCTTTAATAAAAACAGGGTTTTATTCAGCCGGACAGGGGGTATAATAATCATTGTAATGGGTCTTGCCCAGCTGGATTTAGTTAAACTGAATTTCTTAAAAACAGAAAAAAGAATTCATCTGAAATTAAATATGGGAAAAATGAATCCGCTTATAGCATATGTAATGGGGTTCACATTCAGCTTTGCCTGGACTCCATGCGTCGGACCGGCACTGTCATCAGTTCTGATACTTGCATCAAGTGCAAGCAGTGTCTTTTCGGGAAATATATTGGTCCTGATTTACACGCTCGGTTTTATAATACCCTTTATAATTTTGGGCATTTTCACAACAGAAACTTTAAATTTTTTTAGAGAAAAAAGAAATATGGTCAAATATACTATTAAGGCAGGCGGTATTATTTTAATCATAATCGGCATTATGACCTTCACCGGTACATTTGCAGCAATAAGCAGGTACTTCGCCTTTTAAATAAATTTGATTAAATTGTTTATAATTTACATAAGAAGACAGCTGCAAAAATACAAATTACAAGGAGAAAAAATGAAAATGCAATATAAACTGCCCTGTAATATAGCTCAGACACTGAACATAATAGGTGATAAATGGTCGCTTTTAATTCTTCATCGCATTTTTGTCGGCTGTGAAACATACAAGGACATTCAGGATGGGCTTGAAGGAATTCCTACAAATTTATTGTCGGAACGTCTCAAAACAATGGAAGCCGATGAATTGATAGTGCGCAGCATGTATCAGACTCATCCGCCCAGGTATAAATACACTCTGACAGAAAAGGGAACGGATCTGGTGGATGTTTTTAACAGCCTGATGCTGTGGGGAGAAAAGCATCTTGACAAATGCTATAAAAAACTGGTTCACAGCCACTGTAAAAGCAGTGTCCAGCATAAATATTACTGTCCTGAATGCAACAGGTATATTGATATAAGCGAACTTGAAGTGATAGATCCAAATGAATAAGAGAGGAAAATAAATGGTAGATATATTAATAGTGGGAGCGGGACCGGCAGGTCTGTCGGCAGCTGTAAATGCCGTGATTAGAGGAAAAACGGTACGTATTTTCTCAAACAGGGAAAATTATTTATCCAAAGCAGAAAGAGTTGATAACCATCTGGGATTTTACAATATCAGCGGAAAAGAATTAATGAATAAGTTCAAAGAACACGCAGAAGCTATGAACATAAAAATAGAAGATGGAAAAGTAGTAAACATCCTTCCCGTGGGTGAAAGTTTCATGGTCAATATAAACGGAGAAATTGAAGAAGCAAAGAAAGTAATACTTGCTATGGGAATTTCCAAGGTTAAGGAACTGCCGGGAGAATCCGGTCTGCTTGGCATGGGAGTAAGTTACTGTGCAACCTGCGACGGAATGCTGTACAGAGGAAAAAATGCCATAGTATGGGACCAGTCAAAGGATGCCATGAAGGAAGCAACTTATTTAAACAGCATCGGAGTTAATGTAACATTTGTTTCTAAAAATCCACGCCCGGAAAATTTAAATGAAAACATCAATTACATAAGCGGTACGATTTCTGAAATAATAGGCAGCGGTAAAGTTGAAGCGATTGTTGCCGGTGAGAAAAAAATCCCGGCAGATGCGGTATTTTTGCTGAGAGATGCCGTTGCTCCCACAGCATTAATAGACGGATTAAAAACAGAAGGCAACTTCATAGCAGTAAACAGAAATATGGAAACAAGCATTGACGGTGTTTATGCCTCAGGAGACATCACAGGTAAGCCGCTGCAGCTTTCCAAAGCAGTAAGTGAAGGTTTAATTGCTGCTCAGCATGCAGCTTTACAAATAGATAAAATTAAGGAGAATTAAAAAATGGCAGAAAAAATAACATATGTAAGCAGCACTCAGGAATTTGACAATTTGCTGGCAAAAGAAAAACTTGTTTTAGTAGACTTTTGGGCTACTTGGTGTACACCATGCAGAATGATCGCACCTGTAATAGAAAAACTTGCGAAACAATACGAAGGAAAAATCAAGGTTGCTAAGGTAGATGTTGACCAGCAGCAGGAACTTTCAATCCGTTACGGCATTCAAAGCATTCCTACGGTAATATTGTTTAAGGAAGGCAAGATCGAAGCTAAGGAAATAGGCGTAAAGCCATTAAATTCATTTACAAAACTGCTTGACAGCCATATTGCATAACTAAAAAGATACTTCGGCTTCATACCGGAATGACAAAGTTGCAATCCCTATCTGAAGCGAAGTATCTTATTTATTCCACTCTCTTTTCAAAAGCCCATACAAGTACAAATCATATCTTTTTCCGTCTCGTAAAACAAACTCTCTGAATGTGCCTTCTTTTTTAAACCCTGCCTTTTCATACAATGCAATCGCTCTATGGTTAAATTCCAGCACATTGAGCTGTATCCTGTAAAAACCCGATTTGTTGAAGCCATGATCAAGCAAAAGGTGCAATGCTTCCCTACCGTATCCCCTGCCTCTTGAATTGCTGTTTCCGATGCCTATGAACAAAGTTGCGACCTTATTTTCTTTTACTATATCATCAAACCCTGCTATTCCGATAATCTGTCGGCTATCAGACAACTTTATTGTAAATACTTCTGATTCTTCATTTTTTTCATAGTAAGCGAAGGTTTTGTCAACCTCCTCCTTGCTTTGAGGCACCGGGGGCAGGTAATCATAAAATTTTAAAAACTCCATGTCCGAAAACCATTCATAAATATATTTAAAATCATTTTTTTCTATTTTAGTTAAATATAAGTTTTTATTTTCCGACATGTTTTTCTCCATATTTTATTTAAATTTAAGCATGTTTAATCCGACTTCCTCGTCAAACTCCCTTTCAGCAGTTCCGTCAATTATATGAATGAAAAGTTCGCAGGTTGCACTTACAACAGCTGAATTCAGGTGTCCGCCGTAAACTTTATTATCCCTGTCTCCCACACTCATATGCAGATGATTGTACGGTTTGCCGTCCTTGGTAGTTACGCTTCCTGTCAGAGATACAATTTCAAAGTCTCCGCAATATTTTGATGAATAGTATTTCTTTTCCTTTGTATCAAACAATCCTATTTCTATTTCTCCTACGGCTCCAAGAGCATTGATATTTGCCAGTCTTATATTTTCTTTTTCACAAACTTCCATTACATTGGAAATAATTTCTTCGCCCTTGTCGATTCTTACCATGATTGTGTTGTTAAATCGCTTGTAATCCATTACCCTCACCTATTTTCTTCTTACTATCTCAACCCAGTATCCGTCAGGATCTGTGATGAAGTAAATTCCCATTGATTCATTTACAAATTCTATGCATCCCATTTCCTGGTGTTTTTTAAAAGCTTCATCGTAGTTATCGACTGCCATGGCAAGATGGAATTCCTGTTCCCCAAGATCGTAAGGCTCTGTTCTGCCTTTCATCCATGTTAGTTCCAAGGAAAAATCCGTTGTGCCATCTCCCATGTACACCAATATAAAGCTGCCGTCCTGTGCTTCTTTTTTTCTGACTTCCGTGAGGCCTAAAGCTTCTTTGTAAAAATTCATACTTTTTTCCAAATCAAGAACATTAAAATTAAAATGATTGAATGTAAATTTCATACGAACTCCTTTTATTTTAATTTGATTCTTACCTTGCTATTGTACCTGCTGCTCTTCTGTTACCGCATCTTCATTAACATTATTTTCAGTTATGTTATTTTCTGCGTCTGTATTTTGAGAAGCTCCGCCGGTCAATAATTTAAGCCTGTTTAATATATCTTCAAGCTCAGACAGTTTTTCTCCATACTCGGACCAGTCTCCTCTTTGAGAAGCTTCGGTGGCTTCACCAAATACATTGTTTGCCTGCTCGATTAAATCATTGACATTCGTGTTGTCATATTCTTCTTTAGCCGGCTGTTCTTCAGGCGAATCATAGATACCGAAAATTCTTTCAATTGCCTTATCCAGCGTAGGTTCCATCACAATTTTTTCACCAAAAGACACGACTACCATTTTCATTTCCGGGAAGTTGCTTTCCGTATCTGATTTAAGATATATGGGCTCAACATAAAGCAACGAATCCTCTATTGGAACAACCAGTGTATTTCCTCTTAAAACCGTAGAACCAACCTGACTCCACAATGTAAGCTGCGATGATATTATCGTATCCTGATCTATTTTCGTCTCTATCATATTAGGTCCTGGTATTGTCTTTGTTTTAGGAAATCCATACAACATAAGCTCGCCGTAATTATCGCCGTCGTTTCTTGCAGCAAGAAGCGCAATCATGTTATCTTTGTTCTGAGGTGTGTATTGTGTAGTCAGAACAAATTCTACATCTTCTTCCTCGGGAAGCTTGAACATCAGGTAACTTGAACCAACATCTTCTTCACCGTGATCCATGTATTTTTCCTTTGCAATATCCCAGTAATCTTCTCTACCGAAAAACACTGTCGGATTTTTTATATGATATAACCTATACATGTCTGACTGAACATCAAAATATACCTGTGAATATCTCACATGACTTCTTATTCCATCAGGCATTTCGCTCATGGGTTTAAATAAATCCGTAAATATCTTGTCATATGTACGTATTATTGGATCGCTTTCGTCGGCTATGTAAAAATCAACTGAACCGTCATAAGCATCTACGACCACTTTTACCGAATTTCTTACATAATTTACATTCCAGCCTTCAATAAATTTATCAGTGGGCTNNCGGTAAATCCTTCAATTATCCAGTAAAGCTTTCCGTCATCCTGATTAACGATAATATATGCATCAGGATCAAAGTACATAAACGGAGCTATTTCAGAAACCCTTTGAATTATATTTCTGTTTATCAGTATTTTGCTTCCGGAATCTATATTGTTTGAAATCAATAATCTGTAGCTTCCTTCTCTTATGCTGAAAAGAAGCTTTTTCACAAATGAAAGATTTATTCCCGCACTTCCTTCATACAATGTTTCCACATTATCTGAACCGGAAGGATAATCAAATTCCTTTTCATCAGTGTTCACTATTATATAATCATCTGTCTTTTCGCCAAAATAAATTTGCGGCATTTTAATATTAAAATCCGTATCTGTTACAGGCGGTATATTTTTAACCAGCATTTCAGGCTGTCCCTGTGATGTTACTTCATTAACCTGAGACAGAGTCACACCATATCCATGAGTATATTTTAAGTACTGGTTCACCCATGTTCTTGCATGCTCGTTTAAACGGCTTTGATCAAGCTCTCTTGCAGATAAAAACACCTGCTTGTAGTCGCCGTCAATAACATAGCGGTCTACATCCACATCATTGAACACATAGTACGGACGTATACCCTGCAGCTGGTTATAAACCTGAATAAGCGGATCCTGGTCATTTATTCTTATGTTGTCAATAACCTCCCGGTTATTGTTTATGTCTTCAATTGTCAGATCATCGCTCACCGGAAATTCCACAGTTCTTACATTATCAAGAGCATAAGCGCTCTGTGTGCTCTTTATGCTGTATTCCATATATTTAGTTTCCTTGGAAAGCTGATCCGGCTCAACTATAAAATTCTCAACCATACCGGCAAGACCTGTTCCAAGAATTGATATTATTATTAATAACGCAGGAAGCGTCAATGCAAATTTCAGATTTCTTTTCCTTGCTCCGATAAAAAACGTAATAGCAGCGACCAAACAGCCGACAGCCAGTATTCTGTACAGATTCAATGTGACATTAATATCCGTAAACCCTGCGCCGAAGACCCTTCCAAGCTGTGAATACAATAAATTATAACTCTTTAGCACAAATCTCAGACTTAAAAATATAAATAAAAAAATACCGATGAAAGACAGCTGATTTATTATTTGTGCTATAAACTTTTTATTAAACAAATTGCTTAAATCAAAATGACGCTGGTTATATTTCATGTCTTCAAATTGTTCGGATACATTTTTAATGCTGTCCTTTATTGCAAGATAGCCGTAAAACAGCACTGTTACCACAATCAGAAGAAATAAAATATTTATTATGAATCCAACTGCGGTATTGATCAACGGAAGCTTAAAAATATAAAAGCCCGCATCGTTGCTAAACACAGGATCTGATATGCCAAAGCTTTCACTGTTAAAAAACTGCAGAATTTCAAACCACATATTAGATACTATATTTACCGTAAATAAAAAACTTACCAGGATCGAAATTAATTTAATCCACATGTTGACTCTTTTATTGGCAGATTTATCAACAATTCCTGATTCCAAATCGTATTTCTTTTTTAATTTTCTTATAAATATGTACAATAAAATACTCAATAAGACAAATACGGGAATACCTATTGTAAATTGAGCTTTTATTTTAGTAAAAAATGTTTCAGTATACCCTACTTCTTTAAACCACAAATAATCCGTAAAAAACTTAATAGCTCCACCAAAGAAATTTATTGCCAAAAACAAAGCAATAATCAGTCCCACAGTGAAAAATTTCCCTCTATTTTTCATAATTCCTCCTTTGATAATTAATATCCGATATTAATTATTGGTAAGATGGCCGCATACCGGCTGTCACCCTAACTACCTCTGTTAAGATGAGGATATTCAATGCCTGTGCCCAGATATCCGCAGCAATGACATAAAACAACATTACTTATTAAATTCAATTCTTAATTTTTCCAAAGATTTTTTTTCTATTCTGGATACTGTCATTTGGGAAATATTCAGCTCTTTTGCGATTTCACTCTGTGTTTTGTTAGAATAAAATCTTTTGATTATTATATTTCTTTCCAGTTCATTTAATTTCTCCATGGATTTTTGAATGAAATCTTCATTTTCAATTTTGACAAATTGGGTATCATCCTGACCGACAACATCCATCAATGACATATCGCTGTCATCGCTCATGTCAAATTTTTCATCCAGTGACTGAGAATTAAACATTTTTCCGGCTTCAAAAGCTTCCAGTACTTCTTCTTCAGTACTGTTTATATATTCTGCAATTTCTTTAACAGTCGGAGCGCGGTTAAGCTGCGCACTTAAAGTATTGCTGATATCATTAACTTTTTTTGATATTTCCTGAATTTTTCTGGGCACTTTAATTGCCCAACCCTTATCCCTGAAATACTTTTTTATTTCACCTAATATTGTGGGAGTTGCAAAACTTGTAAATTCAAATCCCTTTGTGACATCAAACCTTTCTATGGCATAAATCAGCCCCATACAGGCAATTTGAAATATATCCTCGTGTTCAATACCTTTATTATTGTATTTTCTGGATATAATTTCAGCCATATATCTGTATTTCTCAAAAATCTGGTTTCTTACTTCAATATCTCTTGTTTTATGATACTGCAAAAATAAATCCTGATTTTTAATAGTCTTGGATTTTCGGATTGCTTCGTTCATATTATCAACGCCTATTCAATACTTTTTTTAAATGTTATTTTTTTATTTTCCAAATCAAAATTGTAATTGTCAGCCAAGCTTTCTATAATCATAATGCACATTTCACTGTTTGTCCTGTTCTTGTCTGAAATTTCTCCGGAGTTCAAGTCGGTTACTATTACAGTTATACTGCCGTCGTTTATTTCATACTTAATATCTATGGGCTCATTATTATTTTCCACATTGCTTATAAAAAAAGTACATACTTCAGAAATAATAACTTTTAAATCTTCTATTTCATCCACATTAAATCCCTTCAGGCTTGACAAAGCAGAAGTTGTGAGTCTTATTGTACTCATATATTCAGATTTTTTTGGAATTGTTAAATTGATTTTTTCCACTGTATCACCCCTGAATATTGAAAATTTTGTTTAAACCTGTTATATCAAAAAGTTTGTATATATTTGGCTTTAAATTTGTGATTTTGATATTCAGGTTTTTTTCCTGAAGTCTTTTATATATGCCCATTAAAACTCCAAGACCAGTTGAATCAATGTAATCAAGCTGTTCGCCGTTTATGATTATATTCTGGTTTTTTTCTTCAATCAATTCGTATATTTTCTTTTTCAGTTCAGGAGAAGTATATATATCTACTTCTCCCGCTGGTTTTATTTCTATGGCATCTTCTGAAGTTATACCGTACTTTATTTCTAATGACATAATATACCCTCCGTTTTATTCCTCTTCTTCGGAATCAATAGAATCAATATCTTCTTCTGCATAAATTTTTGCAATTGAAGCAACTTTATCATCGCCGTTCAATCTCATGGCAATAACGCCCTGCGTATCTCTTCCCATTATTGAAATACCGGTGGCATGCATTCTTATTATAACACCGTTAGTACTAAGAAGCATTATGTCATCTTCTTTTTCAACTATTAACGAAGCCACGATAAGACCTGTTTTTTTGTTGAGATTGTGAGCTTTCATTCCCTTTCCGCCCCTATTCTGGCATCTGTATTCATGAGAAAGGGTTATTTTTGCATATCCGTTTTCAGTTACGGTCAATATATACTTGTTTTCATCGCTTTTCTTGATAATGCTCATTGAAACAAGTTCATCATCGGCTGATGTGGTTATGGCTTTAACTCCCATTGTATTTCTTCCTGTTTCTCTCACATCATTCTCGTTGAATCTTATTCCCTTACCAAACTTGGTCACTATGAAAATATCCTTTGTTCCGTCGGTTTTATTTACGCTTATAAGCTCGTCATCATCAGCTATTTTTATGGCGACAAGACCTGTCTTTCTTATTGTATCGAATTCACTTAATTTTGTTTTCTTGATAATACCCTTTTTCGTGGCAAAAATCAAGAATTCGTCATCATTAAATTCTCTTATTGGAATTATTGCCTTAATCTGCTCATTTGTATCAATGTTTATCAGATTGATGGCTGCCGTTCCCTTAGCCTGGCGTCTTGCTTCAGGAACCTCATATGCCTTGATCCTGTACATTTTTCCCTTATTTGTCACGAATAAAAGATTATCGTGAGTGGATGTTATGAACAAATCCTTTACAAAATCTTCTTCTCTCGTGGTAAGGGCAGTTATCCCTTTTCCACCTCTATTCTGAGCCTTGTATGTGTCTTCAGGAAGTCTCTTAAGATATCCGAAATTTGTAAGAGTAATCGCTACATTCTCTTCCTCAATCAAATCTTCAACCGTAATTTCACCTTCATCGGCTATAATTTCTGTTCTTCTTTCATCATAGAAATTATTTTTTACTTCTTTCAGTTCATCTTTTACTATCTGGTCAACAAGGTGCTGATTTGCAAGTATTTCCTTATATTTAGCTATCATCTGCACCAGCTCGTTATATTCTGCATCTAATTTTTCTCTTTCCAGGCCTTGCAGACGTCTCAATCTCATATCGATGATTGCTCTCGCCTGAATATCAGATAATTTAAATGCATCCATTAATTTTTGTTCCGCATCGTCATAAGATGCTCTAATTATTCTTATTACTTCATCAATGTTATCTATTGCGATTCTTAAGCCTTCAACTATGTGGGCTCTTGCTTCCGCCTTGTCTAAATCATACTTGGTCCTTCTTACGATAACTTCTCTTTGATGCTCCACGTAATAATGAATCATGTCCTTTAATGTCAGTACCTTAGGTTCATTATTTACAAGAGCTATCATGATAATGCTGAAATTATCCTGAAGCTGAGTATGTTTGTATAAATTGTTAAGCACTATGTTAGGATTGTAATCTCTCTTGATTTCTATGACAATCCTCATACCGCTTCTGTCACTTTCGTCTCTTAAATCAGAAATGCCGTCAACCCTTTTATCCTTAACAAGTTCGGCAATCTTTTCGATAAGCCTTGACTTGTTAACCATGTATGGGATTTCCGAAACTATAATTCTGCTTTTGTTATTTTTTATTTCTTCTATTTCAACTTTAGATTTTACCTTTACGAAACCTCTTCCGGTCATATAGGCATTTCTTATGTTGTCTTTTCCTTCAATTATTGCACCTGTAGGAAAATCAGGTCCCTTAATGTATCTCATAAGCCCAGGTACATCTATGTCCGGATCATCTATATATGCAATAATTCCGTTAATAACCTCACCTATATTGTGAGGAGGAATTGAACTTGACATACCTACGGCAATACCCTGTGAACCATTAACCAGCAAACTCGGAAACCGGCTTGGCAGTACAACAGGCTCTTTTAATGTTTCATCAAAGTTAGGTCTGAAATCAACCGTGTCTTTGTTAAAGTCCCTTAAAAGTTCCAATGCAATTTTGGACATTCTCGCTTCTGTATAACGCATTGCCGCAGCCTGGTCACCATCAATAGAACCGAAGTTTCCGTGACCGTCTATTAAAGGATATCTCATGGAGAAGCTTTGTGCAAGCCTTACCATTGCATCATAAACGGCAGTATCTCCGTGAGGATGGTATTTACCAAGAACATCACCGACTATACGCGCACTTTTTTTATGAGGCTTGTCAGGAGTAAGACCCAGCTCGTGAGCCGAATACAGAATTCTTCTGTGAACAGGCTTCAAACCGTCTCTGACATCCGGAAGCGCTCTTGACACAATTACCGCCATGGCATAGTCAAGATATGATCTCCTCATTTCCTTGGTAATATTTGTATCTATAATTTTGCTTTTATTTTCATTTTCGCTCATTTATAACCTCTCAGCCTATATATCTAAATTCTTTACATATCGTGCATTTTGTTCAATAAACTCCCTACGTGGAGCAACCTTATCTCCCATAAGCATACTGAATGTTTCATCTGCAGATATTGCATCCTCCTCATTTACTCTTAAAAGAATTCTGTCTTCCGGATTCATTGTTGTTTCCCAAAGCTGTTCCGGATCCATCTCTCCGAGACCTTTGTATCTTTGTATTTCAACTTTATTGTCTCTTCCTATCTTTTCCAGGACTTCGTTTAATTCAGGATCACTGTAAACATATTCTTCGTATTTTCCCTTTTTTACTCTGTATAAAGGAGGTTGTGCAGCATAAACATGACCACCTGTAATTAATTCCTTCATGTATCTGTAGAAGAATGTAAGCAGCAGTGTTCTGATGTGAGCTCCGTCAACATCGGCATCTGTCATTATTATGATTTTGTGGTATCTTAATTTTGAAATATCAAAATCTTCTCCTATTCCGCACCCGAAAGCAGTAATCATATTTTTTATTTCTTCCGAATTCAGTATCTTATCAATTCTTGATTTTTCGACATTTAATATTTTCCCTCTCAAAGGAAGTATTGCCTGGTACCTTCTGTCTCTTCCTTCCTTTGCGGAACCTCCCGCGGAGTTACCTTCGACTATGCAGACTTCACAAAGCTTAGGATCTTTTTCGGAGCAATCGGCTAATTTTCCCGGAAGAGCCATGCTGTCCAGAGCACCTTTTCTTCTTGCCAGATCTCTTGCTTTTCTGGCAGCCTCTCTCGCTCTTGCCGACCTCAAAGATTTTTCTATGATTATTTTTGTGGTCTTCGGATTTTCTTCACAATAAATACCTAAAGCCTCTCCGGTGATATTGTCTACAATACCCCTTACTTCACTGTTTCCTAATTTTGTCTTTGTCTGGCCTTCAAACTGCGGATTAGGTATTTTAATCGAAAGAATGGCGGTTATGCCCTCTCTGATATCTTCACCCGTTATTGCCACATCATTTTCTTTCAATAAGTTGTATTTTTTTGCATAATCATTCATGACACGGGTAAGAGCGGTTTTAAATCCCACCAGATGTGTTCCACCCTCNNTTACGAACGAAAAAATATTTTCAGTATATGAATCGGTATATTGCAGCGATATTTCTACAATTACCTTTTCTTTCTTACCTTCCGTATATATTATATCATCGTGAAGAACATTTTTTTTGCTGTTCAAGAATTCAATAAACTGCTTAATTCCGCCCTCATAATGAAATTCATCCCTGACGTTGTGCCTTTTGTCTTCTATGGTAATTTTTATTCCCTTGTTTAAAAATGCAAGTTCTCTCATACGATGCTTTAAAATTGTATAGTTGAATTCTACCGAATCAAATATGGTCGGGTCAGGCATAAATGTTATGGTAGTTCCTGTTTCGTCTGTATCACAAACAAACTGTACTTCTGACTTTGTAATGCCTCTTTCAAATCTCTGCCTGTATTTTTTTCCGTCCCAGTTCACCTCGGCAATAAGATAGTCAGACAGTGCATTGACACATGAAACACCAACTCCATGCAGGCCTCCTGATACTTTGTATGCATTATTATCAAACTTTCCCCCTGCATGCAGTACGGTCAATACCGTTTCCAATGTCGATTTGCCTGTTTTTTTGTTTTTCTCTATTGGTATACCTCGTCCGTTGTCTACAACCGCAACTGAATTATCTTCATTTATGGTCACATTGATTGTGTCACAGTATCCGGCAAGAGCCTCGTCTATACTGTTGTCCACAACTTCATAAACTAATTGATGCAGTCCTCTTTCTCCCGTAGAGCCTATATACATACCGGGTCTTTTTCTTACAGGTTCCAACCCTTCAAGCACTTGTATCTGCTCTGCTCCATAATGAATATTGTTTTTATCTGTCATTTATATCTCCTCTAATTTGTAATATTCCCTATTTTTCCTTCATTTATATAAAATTTTTTCTTATTGTTATTTTTTGTTAATATATTTAAATCATGGTCGTCTGTTGTGGTAATTATTGTCTGTATTCCTTCAATATAATTTATTAAAAATCCTTTTCTTTTGCTGTCAAGCTCTGACAAAACATCATCCAGCAGCAGGACAGGATATTCACCTATTTCTTCTTTTATGATTTCGATTTCGGCAAGCTTTATTGCCAGTATTGCGGAGCGCTGCTGACCCTGAGATCCAAAATACTTGCATTCCTTACCGTCTATTTTTATTATTATATCATCTTTGTGTGGACCGTACATAGTAGTTTTATTTTGTATTTCACTAATTAAATTAGTATTTAATTTATCATAAAAATGTTTTTTTATGCACTCCTTGTCCATATTATCAATGTTTCCCACATTACATAAATAATTCAGCTCAAACTCTTCCTTGTTGCCTGAAATATCTGCATAAATATCCACCGAATATTTTTTCAGCTTATTTATGTAATCATTTCTGTAGATCATGATTTCCGTCCCAATATTAACCAGATAATCATTCCAAATATTAATAATATCCTTATTTTCGGTTCTTGTATAGTAATTTTTTAAAATTATATTTCTTTCGGTACATATTTTTTTGTATTTATTGAGCAGATATTTATATTTCGGCTTAATCTGAGAAATATCTATGTTAATAAATTTACGCCTTTCCATCGGACTTCCCTTTACAATTTTCATGTCGTCGGGAGTAAATATAACATTGTTCAGAATTCCGATCATCTCAGATGTTTTATCTAATTTTACGCCATTGATAAACACCTGCTTTCTTTTGTTTTTTTCCAGATGAAGCTCAATTTTCATTTGATAGTCTTTTTTTTTCAGGTTAACTTCTATAAAACTTTTGTTCTCTTTAAAATTAATGAGTTCATTTTCGCTGTTCAGCCTAAATGTCCTCCCTATTGATGCCAAGTACACGGATTCCATGAGATTTGTTTTTCCCTGACCGTTGTCTCCGACAAAAATGTTTAATGAATCATTCAGTTCAACTTCCGCTTCTTTAAAGTTTCTGTAATTTTTAATCTTTAACCTGTTTACTATCATTTTTCCTCTTTTGAAATGATATACTTTTCATTGCTGAATTCAACAATATCTCCGTCTCTGAGCTTCCTGCCTCTTTTAAGTTCAACTTCTCCGTTCACTTTAACAAGACCGTCTGCTATTACATTTTTTGCCATTCNNTCAACGGCATTTGCAAATTTCAACAGCTGGTCAAGCTTGATATAATCTGTGTTTATGTTTATTTTTTCCATTTTAGCTTATCCTCACAGGCAGTACCATGTAAATATAATCTTCGCTGCCTTCTTCATTTATGAAACATGGATTATTCTTCCCTATTAAGTTCAATATTATTTTTTCGCTGTCAATTACTTTCAAGAAATCCAGAAGATACTTAGAGTTAAATCCTATTTTTAAATCTTCTCCCTCTTTTTCGACATTTACATTTTCTTCCACATTGCCGTATTCTGATGCAGAATTAATCTGCATGTTGCTGTCACTTATATCCAGAACAATTAAATTATTTTTATCGTCCTTAGCAAGAAGCGATGCTCTTTCAACACTGTCTCTTATATCAAGTGTTGCAGCTTTTACCTTAGTCGCATAGTTGTCTTTTATTATTCCTTCATAATCAATAAATTTTCCGTCCAGCAAGTTTGAAATAATAATTGTATTTTCAAGTTTGAATGATACATGGCTTTCCGATACTGTTATTTCGGTATTTTCTTTGCTTTCTTCAACAATTCTTAAAATTTCCAGCAAAGTTTTTGCAGGAACAACAACAGAAACTTCTCCATCGTAATCGACCGGTTCTTTTTTGACTGCCATTCTGTAGCCATCCAAGGCAACAAATGTGCAGAAATTATTTTTTATTTCAATAAGGCAACCTGTAAATATAGGTTTTATATTTTCCTGTGCTGCAGCAAAGTGAGTATATTTTATTAAGTTCTTTAATGTTTCTGATTTAATTGTGAAAGAATCTCCCTCATTGTCAAAAGTGTTGTCCGGATATTCTTCGGCTGAATTTCCCAGTATGTTGATTTCCGAATTCAGGCATTTTATTTCCATATTGTTGTTTTCCATTGTTTCAATATACACATATGAGTTTGAAGGAAGTTTTCTTACAAAATCTCCGATTAATTTAGCCTGAACAACAATTGAACCTTCCTCTTCGATTTCACATGGAGAATAAGTTTTTATTCCCAGATCCAAATCTGTTGCTGTTAATATCAGCATATTATTTTTAGCTTCGATCAATATTCCTGACAGAATAGGAAGAGGTGTTCTTAAAGAAACTGCTTTTTGTACGATATTAATGCTTTTATTAAGTTCATTTTGATTGATTTTTATTTTCATCTTTTTACTCCTTTATATAAGAAATGTGCACAACTGAAAAATGTAAATTCACTGATAGATATATATAAAATATAATAGTAATAGCAGTAGGGCATGTTAATTTGTTGAAAACCGCTCTTGACTGTGGATTTCTAATTGGTGTAGAAAAATTGCAGCTGTTGATAGATTTTTTTTTATTTTTAATTATCAACTGTCAATTATTTTTTGTCAACACCTGTCCACTTTTTGTCAACAGGTTGTTGCTAATTATTTAGCATCGAAATTAAATCGTCTATATTTTTCTTTACTTCCTGACTGTTTTCTATATCGTCTTCTATTTTATTGCATGCGTGAAGGACAGTTGAGTGGTCCCTGCCTCCGAATTCTTCGCCCAACTTGGGAAGCGAATAATCTGTAAGCTTTCTTGCGATATACATTGCTATTTGCCTTGGATATGCAATATTTTTTGTCTTCCTTTTAGATATTAAATCGTCATAGGATATATTGTAGTAGTTTGCAACAACTTCTTTAATATCATTGAGAGTGATTTTCTTGTTGTTTGATATTAAATGTTTCAATGCTTCCTGCGCCAGTTCAAGGGTTACTTCCTTTTTATTGGTAAGAGAAGCATAGGCATAAATCCTGATAAGAGCTCCTTCAAGCTTTCTGATATTTGACTGAATGTTTTGAGCTATATATACGATTACATCATCAGGCACATTGTAATTTTCGGCTTCTGCTTTTTTTCTTAAGATTGCGATTCTTGTTTCGTAATCGGGTGGCTGGATGTCAGCTATCAATCCCCATTCAAAACGTGAGCGTAGCCTGTCCTCAAGTGTTGGTATTTCACTTGGAGGATTATCGCTGGAAACAATTATCTGTTTGTTTGCTTCGTGCAGAGCATTGAAAGTGTGGAAAAATTCCTCCTGCGTACTTTCTTAGATCGGAAGAGCACACATATCGTCAACAAGCAGGACGTCTGCTCTTCTGTAAGTATTTCTGAACTCTTCGTTGGTACCGTCTTTGATAGAGTTAATCAGATCATTTGTAAATTTTTCAGACGTTACATACAGTACGTATGTATCAGGATTGCTGTCAAGTATATAATGGCCGATTGCATGCATCAAGTGTGTTTTTCCGAGACCAACGCCTCCGTACAGAAACAAGGGATTGTAAGCGGTTGACGGTGCTTCCGCTACAGCCAGCGAGGCTGCGTGAGCAAATCTGTTGCTGTTGCCGATAATAAAGTTGTCAAATCGGTATTTAGGATTTAATTTTCTTCCGTTATTAATAGTATCCGATTCTTCGGGGCCGTTGCTGATGTTATTCTTTTTTACATCTTCCTTATCTATATTTTCTCCGGGTATGGTAAAAATAAGTTCAGTATCTTTTTTCAAAACATATGTAAATGCATTTTTAAGAAAATTGTAATGCCTCTTTTTAAGTGTGTTTTTTAAAAAATCATCTGCTGTTTCAAGGTAAATGGTGTTATTTTTATAAGCAACTATTTTAAGGGGTTTGAACCAAGTGTTAAAACTGACTTGATTGGTGTCCTCTTTGACTATCTCAAGGACTTCATTCCATAATTCTTCAAAGTTCATAATATCCTCCGGTTGTTGATAAAAAAAATTAACATTTTGTTAATAAGTCTTAAGGTTTTGTGTTAAAATATATGCTGTAAACAATTGTTAATAAAATATATCAACAATTGATAAATTTGATTAATCAATGTTTTTAAAGGATTGTTAACAAGTTGTCCGTAAATTAATCAAATGAAAAAAGTTATCCACAGACACATATCATAGTATCATTTTTTATCCACAATTTCAATTTTAATTTTTTTATTTTAAAAAATAATTGCAATATTTATAAAAATGTAGTATATTACAATAGCATAAATATTTGCATCAGCTTTGCTGCATAATATATATAAGATGAAGCAGCAACATAATTCAGTGTTGACATGGGAATTTAAAAATATTATAATTTAAAAACATGAAAATTTAAGATATTGATATAGATATCTACAGTACAAGGAGGTGTTTCTGATGAAAAGAACTTATCAGCCAAAAAGAAGACAAAGAAGCAGCGAGCATGGATTCTTAAAGAGAATGAGCACAAAATCTGGAAGAAATGTTTTGAAGAGAAGAAGGGCAAAAGGTAGAAAAAAATTGTCAGCATAAGGGCCGCATTTGTGGCCTTTTATTCAAGTTAAAAGCCCTTGTGAACATTAAGGAAACGAAATGATAATAATAAAAAAAAATACAGAATACAAATCAGTTTATAATTGCAATGATTCAGTTTCTGATTATAATCTTGTTTTATTTGTGAAAAAAAATAAATTAGGATATAACAGATTCGGTTTTACGGCTGCAAAAAAAATCAAAAAAGCAGTGTCAAGAAATGTAATAAGAAGAAGACTGAAAGAAATAGTCAGATTGAATGAGTATAAGTTCAAAGAAAGCTATGATATTGTCATCATGGCAAGAGTCAATTCAACGCAGTCCGATTATAAAAGCCTGGAAAAATCATTTAATAAATTAATGAGAAGAAAAAATTTATTAAAGGGTGATTTAAAATAAGTAAGATACTAATTTTTGTTATACGAATTTATCAGAAATTTTCTTCAGCTTCAGGAGTCAGGCATTGCAGGTTTTACCCCACATGTTCGCAATATTTTATAGAAGCACTACAAAGATACGGTTTCTTTAAAGGCTCATACTTAGGCATCAGGAGAATACTTAAATGTCATCCATTCAATCCCGGAGGGTATGATCCTTTGAAATAATACGGAGGATAATATGAATTTAGATTTTATAGCAAAGCCGATGGGCATGCTTGTTAAATTGTTATACAACATGGTATCTGTTTTGGATACACAATACATTTCTGCATATGCGATCGCAATAATATTGTCTACAATAATTTTCAAGCTGATAATGTTGCCGTTTACTCTTAAGCAGTCAAAATCCATGAAAAAAATGCAGGAACTAAACCCAAAAATAAAAGAACTACAGGAAAAATACGGCAAAGATCCTCAAACACTGCAAAGAAAGCAGATGGAATTATATAAAGAAGCCAATTACAGTCCATTTGCCGGATGCCTGCCTATGCTCATACAATTTCCTATACTTATAGCGTTTTTTTATGTAATACAGCAGCCGGTTAAATTTGTTTTTGCGGATCAAGCGTTTTTTGATTCCATAAACAAATCATTTTTATGGATTAAAGACCTGGGCTTTACGGAAAATCATATATTTGTTTTAGAAGATATTGCCAAAGGTGTAAATTCCGATCTGGTGAATATGGTAAATGGTCTTTCAATCGGGGGAATGTCACTTCCGTTCATTGGAGCCGCAGTGCCTATATTGGCGGCAGTATCTGCGTTTTCAACATATTTAACAAGTAAAATGACATCTTCCTCACAGCCTTCAATGAATGAACAGCAGGAGGCAACTCAGAAATCAATGACTATGATGATGCCTATTATGATATTTATATTTGGTATTCAGTTTCCAGCCGGGTTAGGTTTATACTGGGTTATCTCTAATGTATTCCAGTTAATACAGCAGTATATTGTCATGAATTCGTCCAAAAATCCGAAGGAGGAATTAAAATAGATATGAAAGATGTAACTATTGTTAGGGCCACTGTAGATGAAGCTGTTAAGGCAGCTTTGGAAGAATTGAAAGCCGAGAAAGAAGAAGTGGACATTGAAGTAATAAGTGAACCGTCAAAGGGTTTGTTTGGTCTGATTGGAAGCAAGAATGCAAAAGTCAAGGTAACAGTAAACAATGGTCCGGAAGAAAGAACAAAGAAATTTTTTGATATCTTGCTTAAGAAAATGGATATAGAAGCAGATTATGAAGTAGATTTTTCTGACAACCTTTTGAAAGTTGATATAGTCAGGATTGATGAGAACGACAAAGGAATAATTATAGGAAAAAGAGGGAAAAATTTAGACGAAATTCAATTCCTTTTAAATCTAATAGTGAATAAAGGAAGACAAAATTATGTTAGGGTAATTTTCAATGTTGAAGATTACAGAGCGAAAAGAGAAGAAACATTAAAGAAACTGGCAAATAAAATGGCTGACAAATGCAGGTATTATAATCATAAAGTAAGACTGGAGCCGATGAATCCTTACGAAAGAAGAATAATACATTCTACTTTGCAGGATGAAGAAGATATTATAACATATTCTGAAGGCGAAGAACCATACAGAAAAGTTGTAATAGACATAAAATAGATGCTCGGTAATTTCGAGTCAGTTATTTTTATATTAGTGTAATAGCATAAATATAACCCGGATATCCGGGTTATATTTTTTAAATAGACTAAAACTAAGATATGGAGATTAAAACTCTGTAAATTGTTATGTACATTTAAGGTGAATTAATGTAGAATATATATGATTAGAAAGTTGCGGTGGTAGGATGAATACTGATACAATAACTGCAATTGCTACATTTCCGGGCAATGCAGGTATTAATATAATAAGAATAAGCGGAGATAATGCATTAAATATCGCACAAAAAATATTTGAAAATAAAAATAAAGAGAAAAATATTAACTTAAAACCCAGATATCTTCATTACGGATATGCTGTGGACAGAGACGGCAGGATAATTGATGAAGTGTTAATATCCTATATGAAAAGTCCAAACACTTATACACGAGAAGATATTATCGAAATCAATTGTCACGGAGGTGTGATCTCTGCCAAAAAAATACTGGAAGCGGTTCTTTTTTACGGATGCAGGCTTGCAGAAAGAGGAGAATTTACCAAAAGGGCATTTCTTAACGGCAGAATTGATCTGACTCAGGCGGAAGCGGTTATAGACATAATAAATTCCAAAACGGATTCAAGTCATGAAATTTCCGTAAATCATCTGGAAGGACGGCTGTCCAGGGAAATAAACGAAATAATCGGCGAAATAATGGATCTTCTTGCAAACATTGAGGTCAACATTGATTTTCCCGAATATGACGAGGATGAAGTAACCATAGGGAAAGTAAAAAATTTAAGCGAAAAACTGATAAAAGAGCTGGACAGATTAATTAGGACGGCAGATACGGGAAAAATATTCAAGGAAGGCATCAAGACTGTGATCTTGGGCAAGCCCAATGTAGGAAAATCGTCTCTCATGAATTTTCTTTTAGATGAAAACCGTGCGATAGTTACCGAAGTGCCGGGAACTACACGGGATACCATAGAAGAATATGTGAATATCAAAGGTGTTCCGTTAAGAATAATTGATACTGCAGGTATAAGAGAGACAGATGACAAGGTTGAGAAAATAGGTGTTGAAAAAGCTCTTCAAAAAGTAAATGAATCCGATCTGGTCATCATGCTTTTTGATTCTTCAAGGGAGCTTGAAGAAGAGGATTTAAAAATACTTGATTATATTAAGAATAAAAGAGTTATTTATATAAAAAACAAGACAGATTTGGAAAACAATCTTGATTTGAGCGGCCTTGAGGATATCGAAAAGGAAGCTATAAGTATTTCGGTTCTTAAAAATCAGGGATTAGATGAGATAATAGATAAGATAAGCGGTATGTTTTTTGATGGTACACTTAATATAAGTGACGAGCTGATTATTAACAATGTAAGGCACAAGAATCTGCTGATAAATGCTAAAAACAGTCTGGAAGAAGTTCAAAAATCAATCAGTAACAATATGACTATTGATTTTATTGAAATTGATCTGAAGCAAGCTATGGAATATCTGGGCTTAATTGTGGGAAAATCAGTAAGTGATGATTTAATGGATAAAATATTCAATGAATTTTGTATAGGCAAGTAGAAAGAGGAACGAAATGGAAGACAGAGTAAGAGATTTTCTTGCCGAAAGCGTAGATGTGGTGGTAATAGGCGCCGGACATGCGGGATGTGAAGCATCCCTTGCTGCGGCACGTCTTGGGATGAAAACAATAGTGCTTACCATGAGCCTTGATGCAATAGCTATGATGCCATGCAACCCCAACATAGGCGGCACGGCAAAAGGTCATTTGGTGAGAGAAATAGATGCGCTTGGCGGAGAAATGGCCTTAAATATTGATAAGACTATGATACAATGTAAGATGCTGAACCGCTCCAAGGGACCGGCGGTACATTCTTTAAGAGCGCAGGCTGACAAGAGAAGATATCATGCAGAGATGAAAAAAGTTCTTGAAAACCAGAAGGGACTTGAAATCATTCAGTCTGAGGTTACAAGGCTCGAGTTGAAAGAAGACGGAAGTTTTAATATATATACAAAGCTTGGAGCATACTACAAAGCAAAAGCGGTAATAGTAACTACCGGAACATATCTTAAAGGAAGAGTGTATATAGGGGAATTAAATTATTCATCGGGACCGGACGGTCTGGCGCCCGCAAATGAACTTTCCGAATCATTGATGGATTTGGGAATTCACATGAGAAAATTTAAAACAGGAACTCCCGCAAGGATACATTCTGATTCGATTGATTATGAAAAGATGGAAATTCAGTCAGGTGACAAAGAAATAATCCCGTTTTCATTTATGACGGACGAGATAAATATTGATCAGGTTCCGTGTTATATAACATATACAACTGAAGATACACATGAAATAATAAGAAAAAATTTAGACAGATCACCTTTGTATGAAGGAGTTATAAAAAGCGTAGGACCGAGATACTGCCCTTCGATTGAAGATAAGGTGGTAAAATTTTCAGACAAGGAAAGACACCAGCTTTTTGTTGAACCGGAAGGATTGGATACAAAAGAAATGTACATTCAGGGTATGTCATCATCACTTCCTTACGAAGTGCAGATACCCATGTACAAATCAATGATAGGTCTGGAAAATGCGCAGATAATGCGTCCGGCTTACGCTATTGAATATGACTGCATAGATCCTACGCAGTTAAAATCAAACCTGGAATTAATAAGTATTAAAAATTTATTTTTTGCCGGACAGGTGAATGGAAGCTCAGGATATGAAGAAGCTGCTGCACAGGGATTGATAGCCGGAATAAATTCGGCCATGAGTCTTAAGAACAGAGAGCCTCTTGTTTTGGACCGCTCCGAAGCATACATCGGTGTGCTGATAGATGATCTGATTACAAAGGGCACCAACGAGCCATACCGTATGATGACATCAAGAGCAGAATACAGGCTTTTGTTAAGGCAGGATAATGCTGATGAAAGACTTACTGAAAAAGGTTATGCCACAGGTCTTGTGACAGAGGAAAGATATCAGAGATTCGAAAATAAAAAACAAAAAATCGAAAATGAAATTGAAAGAATAAAAAGCATTAAAATCACTCCGAAAGCGGAAGTGAATGAAATATTAGAAAAAATAGGCAGCACACCGTTGAAAATGCCTACAAGCCTTTATGAACTGCTAAAGAGGGTTGAGTTAAATTATGACAATACTGCTTCTTTGGACGAGGAGAGACCTCAGCTTAAAAAGGAAATAAAGGATTATGTGGAGACAGTCATAAAGTATGAAGGCTATATTTCAAAGCAGATAAAACAGGTTGAGCAGTTTAAGAAGCTTGAAAACAAAAGAATTCCAAGGGATATTGACTATAATCAGGTTGGAAGCTTAAGACTGGAAGCAAGGCAGAAACTCAACAAAATAAGACCGGATTCATTAGGTCAGGCTTCACGAATATCCGGAGTTTCACCTTCAGATATAAATGTGCTTATGATTTATTTAATGACTTACAATAACAATTAAAAGGAGAATACCTTGATAAAAACATTGGAAAATGGATTTAAACAACTTAATATTCCTTATGATAGCCGGATAGAGAGTAAGTTTATTAAGTACCTGAAGCTTTTAAAGGAATGGAATCAAAAAATCAACATAACATCCATTGAAGATGACGAAGAAATTTATGTTAAGCATTTTTTGGACAGTATTTTACTGCTGGATGGTGTCAGTATAGATGAGAAAAAGAGTATAATTGATGTGGGCACCGGCGGAGGTTTTCCTGGATATCCTTTAAAAATTGTAAATAATAATTATGAAGTTACTCTTTTGGACAGTTTAAGAAAAAGAATTGAATTTTTGACGGAGGTAAAGAAGGAGTTAGAGTTCGACAATATTGAGCTTATTCACGGCAGAGCCGAAGATTTCGGACAAAATAAAAATTACAGGGAAAAATTTGATATCTGTGTATCAAGGGCCGTGGCACCACTGAATGTGCTAAGCGAATACTGCCTTCCATTTGTCAAGAAAGGCGGATATTTTGCGGCTTATAAGAGCGAAAATATTTCCCAGGAAATTTTAAGCTCCGAAAATGCAGTTAAAAAACTTGGCGGAAAAATCAGGGAAGTAAAAGAAATAAATTTGCCGGGAACTGATATTGTAAGAAAAATAGTCATAATTGAGAAGTGTGAGCCAACAAATTTAAAATATCCCAGAAAAGCGGGAAAACCAAGCAAAGATCCATTGGTGTAAGGGGGAGAATTTCTTGATAAGCAATATAGTCAATATAGACGTTAACAAAATAATTCCTAATAAGAATCAGCCAAGGAAAATTTTTGACGATAAAGCATTGGAGGAATTAAGCCGTTCCATAAAGAATTACGGAATCATACAGCCTATTACCGTAAGAAAGATTTATGATGATATCTATGAAATCGTAGCGGGTGAAAGACGCTTCAAAGCAGTGAAGCTGTTGAACATGGAAACAATTCCTGCTGTCATCATTGAGGTTAAGGAAGAAGAATCCGCTGCTATGGCTTTAATCGAAAACCTTCAGAGGGAAGATTTGGATTTCATTGAAGAAGCTTATGCTTACGAGAGGCTTATTGAAGACTTTGACTTAAATCAGACACAGCTTGCGGAGAAACTGGGCAAATCCCAGTCCACCATAGCAAACAAAATGAGGATCCTGAAACTTCCCGATTCGGTAAAACAAAAGCTGAGGGAAGGCTGTTTAAGCGAACGTCACGCCAGAGCGCTTTTGAAGATAGATGATGAAGAGCTTCTCTTAAATATCGTGGAAAAGATTATAAACAAGGATTTAAATGTCAGCGCGACTGAAAAGCTTGTGAATTCCATAGCTGAAGATATTAATGAAAAGAAAATGCGGGACAAGCGCTATGTAAGAAATTTTATAAATTATAAGATATATATTAACACAATCAAGAACGCATACAATGAAATTATTAAGACCGGAGTAAATGCTAAGTTTGAGCAGAATGAATCTGATGAATTTATAGAAATCAAAGTAAAAATTCCGAAGAAAAGCATGTAGGAGGTATGATGTGGTTAAGATAATAAGCATATTCAATCAAAAAGGCGGCGTAGGAAAAACCACAACAAATGTAAACCTGTGTGCTGCCCTGGCTTTGAGGGGCAAGAAGGTTCTGAGTGTCGATATTGATCCGCAGGGGAATTCTACAAGCGGGTTCGGAATCGATAAAAATAATCTTGAAAATACCATCTATAATATATTGATTGAGGATTTTGACATAAATAAAGCCATACTGAAGACAGAGATAAAGAATCTGGATCTGATACCTTCCAACATACAGCTTGCAGGTGCAGAGATTGAGCTTACCAATACAAGGTACAGGGAAAAAACCCTGAAAGAAAAAATAAATTTGATTGATAAAAATTATGATTTTATAATAATAGATTGCCCGCCGTCATTGGGCTTATTATCTTTAAACGCACTTACCGCGTCAAACTCGGTGCTGATTCCAATTCAGTGCGAATATTATTCGCTGGAAGGCGTAGGGCAGCTTATAGATACTGTCAAGCTGGTGAGAAAAAATTTAAATCCTAAGCTTGATATTGAAGGAGTTCTTCTTAACATGTTTGATGGGAGGACAAATTTATCTGTTCAGGTAGTGGAAGAAGTTAAAAAATATTTTAAGGATAAAGTATACAGGACAGTAATTCCGAGAAGCGTACGACTGGCTGAAGCACCAAGTTTCGGGCAGCCAATTATGTTGTACGATGACAAATCAAAAGGAAGCACCGCATATACTAAGTTATCGGAAGAAATAGTAAAAAACAATTAAGGAGGATATTATGGCAGTAAAAAGAAAAGCCTTGGGCAAGGGCCTGTCAGCATTGATACCGGAGGATCTGGAGAAAGAAGACAGCAGACGTATTGAAGAAATAGACACAAATTTAATATGTCCTAATCCAAATCAGCCTCGTAAGATATTTGAACAGGACAAGCTCGATGAACTGACAGAATCCATCAGAAAGTACGGAGTTATCCAGCCTATAATTGTCAGAAAAGATGAAGATTTCTATACGATCATTGCAGGGGAAAGAAGATGGAGAGCCTGCAAGAACGCAAATATGAAAAGCATACCATGCATAGTGAGGGATATTGAAAATAAAAATGCTTCTGAAATAGCATTGATTGAAAATATCCAAAGGGAAGATCTGAATCCCATAGATGAAGCAAATGCATATGAATTTGTAATGGAACGATACGGAATAACTCAGGAAGAAGTTTCGAATATTGTTGGAAAATCAAGGGTTTATGTTACAAATATCATGAGGCTTTCCAATTTGGACGAATATGTTAAAAATAAAATAATTACCAATGAAATTTCAGCCGGCCACGGAAGAGCCATGCTGAGTCTGCCTGCCGACAAGCAGATAGCATTGACTGACATAATAATAAAAGAAAATTTAAGCGTGAGAGAAGTCGAAAAGCTGGTAAGGGATACTAAGAAGCCGAGAAGAAGAGTTGCACCCGAGAAGGACAAATATATTGCCCATGTGGAAGAAATGCTGTCGGAAAGGTTTTCTTCAAGAGTTAACATTAAAAAAAATAAGAATAAGGGAAAAATTGAAATTGAATATATAAATAATGAGGATCTAAACAGAATTTTGGATTTATTAAATTTGGAAGAATAATCATTGACAGTTGTGCAATGATATTTTTTGTGATATAATATGAAAACGATAACATTTATCGAACCACATTTACTTCTTATTCTGTTTTAGGAAATATTGAATATAATGATATTGAAGATGTTCCTTGTGGGTGGCGTACCGGACAGACTATTCAGGCGGGGGTGTATCCCTCGCTTCTTTGCAATAATTTGTAATGTCGGTGCAAACTCTCATTATAATAAAATAATTGGCAATTTTATAACAATTAAATTTATGCAAAAAATGCGTATTCTCTTGTATTCCGTGGATATATCATTAATAATAGTAATCTTAAACTTCTAATAGCGTGCATTAATATCAAAAAAAATGAACCGATTGACATTATATTAACAGATATTTATAATATATAATGTGGTTAAATATTTATGACAAATTTGTGGGAGGTATTAATTTGAGTAAAGGACTTGATGTAAAAGCTAATGAAAAGCAATTTGTTGTTCTTAAAGAGTATATTGACTCAATCAGGGGAACTCAAGGAATTTTAATGCAGACACTCCATAAAGCACAAGAAATTTTTGGGTATTTACCGATTGAAGTTCAGAAGTTCATAGCGTATGAACTTGATAAGCCGTTGGCTGAAGTTTACGGTGTTACTACATTTTACACTCAATTTTCCATTGAACCTAAGGGCAAACATAAAATAGGCGTATGTCTCGGAACGGCATGTTATGTAAAAGGTTCTCAACAGGTTTTGGACAAGTTATCAAAAGAATTGAACATCAAGGTAGGCGGAACAACTTTAGATAACATGTTTACGCTTGAAGCTACAAGATGTTTAGGATGCTGCGGCCTGGCTCCTGTAATGATGATTGACGGTGATGTGTACGGCAAGCTGGAACCTAAGAAAATACCTGATATATTATCTAAGTATAAGGAATAGGGGGCAAGTTATGAAATCTTTGGAAGAGTTAAAGAAGTTGAGAGAAGAAGCAATTAAAAATGTTGAAATGCGAAGCACGGAAAAGGATATCAGAGTCGTTGTGGGAATGGCAACATGCGGTATATCTGCAGGAGCAAGACCGGTTTTGACAACACTTGTGGAAGAGGTGGCCAAAAGAAATTTAAATAACGTACAGGTAGTTCAGACAGGCTGCATCGGAATGTGTACGTATGAACCAATAGTGGAGGTTTATGAGAACGGCAAGGAAAAGGTTACCTATATTCATGTAAATCCTGAAAAGGCGAAGAGAATTGTATCGGATCATTTAGCAAACAATAATGTAGTACGTGAGTATACAATAGGTGCTGAATTACAGTAATCTTATGAATGGAGGAAAAACTATGAAAATTTTCAGATCTCATGTCTTGGTTTGCGGAGGAACCGGATGCAGTTCTTCAAAATCTGCTTTGATAAAGCAGAAATTTGAAGAGAAAATAAAGGAAGTTAATCTGGACAACGAAGTACAGGTTGTGGGCACCGGATGTTTTGGGCTTTGTGAAGCTGGACCTGTTGTTATAATATATCCTGAAGGAACTTTTTATGCCAGGATGACTGTTGACAGAGTTGACGAAATAGTAGAAGAACATTTGTTAAAGGGAAGAATAGTAAGGAAGTATCTGTTTGATGAAAGCGCCAAGAATGAACAGATAAAACCGCTGAGTGAGGTTGATTTTTATAAGAAGCAAAAAAGGCTTGCCCTCAGAAACTGTGGTTTAATCAATCCTGAAAATATTAACGAATATATTGCGCGTGACGGATACATGGCACTGGGCAAGGTGCTGACCGAAATGACTCCGGATGAAGTCATCAAGCTGGTTAAGGACTCGGGTTTAAAAGGAAGAGGCGGTGCAGGTTTTTCTACGGGAATGAAGTGGAGCTTCGCGGCACCAAACAAGGCAGATCAGAAATATGTTATATGCAATGCTGATGAAGGAGACCCCGGTGCATTTATGGACAGAAGCGTGCTTGAGGGAGATCCGCATGCAGTATTGGAAGCCATGGCTATTGCAGGCTATGCTATTGGGGCGACAAAAGGATTTATATATGTGAGGGCCGAGTATCCCATTGCTGTTCACAGATTGGAAATTGCCATTGCTCAGGCGAGAGAACTGGGACTTCTGGGCAAAAATTTGTTCGGCACGGATTTTGATTTTGATATAGAAATAAGGCTGGGAGCCGGAGCATTTGTCTGCGGTGAAGAGACGGCGCTGATGCAGTCAATAGAAGGTAAAAGAGGAATGTCGAGAAATAAACCTCCTTTCCCTGCCAACAAAGGACTGTGGGGCAAGCCAACAATAATCAACAACGTTGAAACCCTGGCAAATGTACCGCAAATAATTATAAACGGACCAGAATGGTTCAAGAGTTTCGGTACGGAAAAATCACCGGGAACAAAAGTATTTGCTCTGGGAGGAAAAATAAATAACACGGGTCTGGTGGAAGTTCCTATGGGAACAACCTTGAGAGAAGTTATTTACGACATAGGAGGCGGCTGTCCGAAAGGTAAAGAATTCAAGGCAGTGCAAACCGGAGGACCTTCAGGTGGATGTCTCACAAAAGAACACCTGGACATTCCAATTGATTATGATAATTTAACGGCAGTGGGTTCCATGATGGGTTCCGGCGGAATGATAGTAATGGATGAAGACAANNGAAAAGGAACAATGGAGGATCTGGACACACTTGAGAAGCTGGCGGTGAACATTAAAGAAACATCGCTTTGCGGGCTGGGTCAAACGGCACCGAATCCCGTACTGTCCACATTGAGGTATTTCAGAGATGAATATGAAGCACATGTCAAAGAAAAAAGATGTCCTGCAGGTGTCTGTCAGTCACTTCTGAAATATATCATTACAATGGATTGCAAAGGCTGTACAAGATGTGCGAGAATTTGCCCTGTTGGAGCAATCGAAGGCAAGGTCAAGGAAGTTCATGTCATCAATCAGGACAAATGTATTAAATGCGGTTCATGTATGGATGCTTGTACATTCCATGCCATCATTAAAAAGTAAGAAAGGCTGGTGTTGAATTTGGATAAAGTAAATGTAACTATAAACGGAATACAAGTCAGCGTTCCTAAGGACTATACGGTGCTAATGGCAGCCAGGGAGGCCGGAATAGACATACCTACACTATGTTTTTTAAAGGATATAAATGAAATTGCAGCGTGCAGGGTATGTGTTGCCGAGGTTGATGTTAAAGGAGTTCCCATGAGAAATCTTCCTGCTACCTGTGTTCTTCAGGTTCAGGACGGAATGAATGTAAAAACAAATACTGCCAGGGTTAGAAATGCGGTTAGAATGAACGTTGAATTAATTCTGGCAAATCATAACAGGGAATGTCTGACATGCCTTAGAAACGGAACCTGCGAGCTTCAAAAATTATGCGATGAGCTTGGAATTAAGGGTATAGAATTTGAGGGAGCAAAAAGAGAGGCTAAATTAGATAATCTATCTTACTCTATAGTAAGAGATACAAGCAAGTGCATATTGTGCGGAAGATGCGTAAGCACCTGCAGGGATGTTCAGGGCATAGGAATTCTGGATTTCACTAAGAGAGGCTTTAACACTGAAGTGGCTCCGGCCTTCGATTACAGCATGAAGGATGTTCCCTGCGTATATTGCGGGCAGTGCATACAGGCATGTCCTGTAGCAGCTTTGAGAGAAAGAACTTATATAGATGACGTATGGGATGCTATTGATGATCCGGATAAATATGTTGTGGTTCAGACAGCTCCGGGAGTGAGAGCTTCATTAGGTGAAGAATTCGGATATCCGGTGGGCACAGATGTGACAGGCAAAATGGTTGCGGCTTTAAAAAGGCTTGGATTTGACAAAGTATTTGACACAAACTTTTCTGCCGACCTGACTATATTGGAAGAAGGCACGGAGTTGCTTGATAGAGTTAAAAACGGCGGTAAACTTCCCATGATCACCTCATGTTCACCCGGATGGATCCGCTTCTGTGAAATGAATTATCCTGATTTTCTTGATAATCTTTCCACGTGCAAGTCACCGCAGCAGATGTTTGGCGCAATAGTAAAGTCATACTATGCCGAGAAAGCGGGAATTGATCCCAAGAAGATGGTATGTGTATCTGTAATGCCCTGCACATCCAAGAAAACAGAGGCAAACAGGCCGGAAATGGAAGTAGACGGCATAAGAGATGTTGATGTTTCGCTCACTACAAGAGAGCTTGGAGATATGATAAAACAGGCAAGAATCAATTTCAAAAATCTTCCTGATGAACATCCGGACAGCATATTGGGAGAGTATACCGGTGCGGGAGCAATATTCGGTGCAACAGGCGGAGTTATGGAAGCGGCGCTGAGAACCGTTGCAGATATATTGACGGGAAAAGATTTGGAAGATATTGAATATCAGGGAGTTAGAGGCATTGAAGGTGTTAAGGAAGCATCAGTGGTTCTTCCGATTGACGGCAAGGATACTGAGGTTAAGGTTGCTGTGGCTCACGGAACGGCAAATGCCGCAAAGGTCCTGGAGGCTGTAAAGTCCGGAGAAAAGCAGTATCATTTTATAGAGGTTATGGCATGCCCGGGAGGCTGCGTACACGGAGGAGGCCAGTCTCATGTATCGTCTAAGGCAAGGCTTGATNNGAACTGGATAAATCGCTGCCGCTGAGAAAATCTCATAAAAATCCGGAAATTAAAAAACTTTATGAAGAATTTCTAAAAGAACCTAACAGCCATCTGTCTCATAAACTGCTTCATACTCACTATAACAAAAGAGATACCTATGAGGTTGAGCAGCAGAAAGAATTTGATAAAATGCTGGAGGATTTAATATAAAAAAATTTGGGAGGGCACTGCCCTCCCTGATTCTATATTTTCTTCAATATTATATCAATCATTTCATTCATATCGGACGCGATGAAATCAGCTTCTTCACGTTCTAACAAGGACTGTGTTCTGAATCCCCACAAAACACCCAGAGATTTTACACCTGCATTTTTAGCAGTTCGGATATCAATTTCAGTATCGCCTACATAAATGCATTCTTCTTTTTTTATTTTA
>DMJQ01000081.1:10688-10918 GCA_003457065.1 Clostridiales bacterium | reverse complement strand
GCCCATGCTGGGCGCACATAATCAGCGGCGGATTAATATCCGCCGCTTTTGTTATATTACGACATGCTTTGATTGTGAGGCGTAAATGTTGCACAGTCTGTTTCGTCGGAGCTTTGTGCATTTCTGTGCTGTATTTCTATTTTCTGAGCGTTGCAATAGTCTCCTTGTGAATAATAATGACAAGAGTTAACGACACATTTTATACCCGGATTATGATGATCCATTTTTTG
>DMJQ01000081.1:0-10640 GCA_003457065.1 Clostridiales bacterium | reverse complement strand
TGTCCAATTTAATTTTTTGCAATTTTTGCCGCTGATTTTACATACCCAGCTATATAATTAATAACATGCTTTTTCGACCACCATGGAAAAATCCAAATCCAAATTTTATTTTATTTCATCGGTTTTCATCTGTTTGTTTTTTCTGATGCCTACCAGTATAATCGGGAACATAACCACGAATATTGAAAAGTAACCTAAGTATTTGTACCCTATGTTTACTATTTTTGCTATTCCGAATGTTGAAACTCCCACATCAAGGACTAACATTATCACTACAATCAGTAAATTTCTGATTCTTTCGTTTTTTATGTTTTTAACCAGCAGTTCCTTGTTGCCGAATCGGACAACCAATGAAAATGCAAAAGTGATTATTGTCGATAATGATGCCAACACAACAAATATTACATAAATGGTTTCCAATGCAGGCATTCCCAGCTGCTGTACAATATAGTAATTGGGAAGCAGGCTGTTTATGGATTCAGTCTGAAATGCATAGTTGACAAGTACGATAAATATCAGCATCAAAGCATTTATAATTGTTCCCAATACTGCTGCTTTGGCTGAATCTCTTTTGCTGTTTAATCCTTCCGACACGGAAATGCAGTTTCCTATTATTCCTGTTGACTGAAATCCGGCATATGATACTGCTATCCAGATTCCTCCCATGAGCGAAAAGTCCGCAAAGGATGAATTATTCCAATTTGCTGCTATTGTGCCGCTTTTTGCTTTTATTCCGAGAATGGCAATAATGGTAAGTATTGCAAGTATACCCACAGTCATTCCTGTTGAAGCGGCCTTGACAATATCTGCTCCGTAAATAACAAGGATTACAGATATTATTGCAATTATTATAGTGCCTGCCCAAACATTGAACCCGAAAAACTGTTCGACCAGCTCAGCGCTGGTTGCTATGCACAGGCCAGGAGCCAGCAGACTTGTTACAAGAAAACAGATTTCAAAAAAAGTGCTGAACAGTTTTTCATAAGGATGAAAAAACTTGTTAGTATAAGTTTTAAAATCATGAATTCCGTTTACCCTCGAAAATTCAAGAGCAAAATATATAGCAATTCCCAAAACTGCCATTGCGATTATCGGTGTGAATATGCCAAATTTTCCGTAGGCGGCATAATATGACACTACCTGCTTTCCTGATGCGACACCCGGACCCGCATGTGTACCGAACCAAACCGCAGCAATCCCCACAAAAGAAGGTATCACTGATTTTCTTATGTTTGTTTCGACTTTTTTTTGATTACCAGATTTAACTTCCATATAGTTCTCCTTTCATCTAATGAAATAAGACTATGCGCATAGTCTGCGGAATGCACAGTTGAGTTCACAGACTTCCGAACTCTCTGTGTTCGGCCTGAGTCATTGCGCTACGCTGCAGCCTGCACAAATGGAGTCAGGTCATTAAAAAACNNAAGATTCCGCGGTACCACCCTGTTTATGATATAAATCATCACTTTAAGGTCTATCAATGCCCTATAACGTGAGCACACGCATCTGTCTACTGGCTTTTGCTTTAAACAGACATGCTCGGCAGGGAACATTACATATTCCTTTCATTGCCGGTTTTCACCTTCCCAACTCTCTGTATATGAAATGAAATATCTTTTTCTGCATCATTGCAATTACATCTTCTATTATAATCATACTAATCCATTTGCCTGTTATTGTCAATACCTTTCCAGGAATCTCGTGGACAATCAGGGTATTTATTCCATTTATCAGTTTTTCGGCACATATAAAAAATAAGCCCGGCTCCGGTCTTTATTCTGCTTCCTATACTATTGATTAAAAAACTACGATGTCACGCTTCTACCGGGTGACCTTAAGATATTTCACTCTTGCTTGTATAAGAAAAATACTTTGCGTCTTCAACAATCATGTGTCCTATGACCATATCATCCATTACAAATGAAATGAAAGATGTGGTATTAAGTCTTCCGTCGAGAAATATTTTTTTAAGCTCAATTGCTTTATCAAGGATATTTTTGTGAATTTCCGCATGTTCTTCATAGTGTGGATAATTAACTTCCAAAAGAACCTGCTCTTCATACTTAAAATGTGCATCAACATGGGTGAGCAGTTTGTCAATCTGATTAAGCACCTTATTTGATTCATAAGACGAAATTTTCATAAAAAGCAGGCTGNNATTTGTGTTGTCTGTCGATTATTTTATTTCCGCATTCCCACTCTTTTTTCCATTCTATATGAATTGTGGCAGGATGACTGCTTTTTTCAAAATTAACAACACAGTTTCTTCCACCTTCTTTTGCGCAATAAAGGGCTTTGTCAACTCTTTTGTACCAGTCGTCAAGCAGTTCATTTTTTATTCTCTCGGCAACGCCGATGCTTGCGGTAATTTTCCCTGCAACAGGATGATCTACCAATTCCAATGCCTTTCGTATTTTTTCGGCAACAACTTCTGCCGCAAGGATGTTTGTTTTTGGCATCAGAACAACAAATTCTTCGCCGCCAACCCTGAAAACAAAATCCGATTTTCTTGTAGCACCCGTCAATGTATCCGCAGTCTGCTTCAGCACTTCATCTCCCACAGGGTGTCCCCATGTATCATTAATGTTCTTAAAATGGTCTAAATCCAATAACATCATTGAAATGGGCTCGCCATATTTATCTGCGATTTCAATTTCATCATTCACTCTTTTTTCAAAATAAAATCTGTTGTAAAGTCCTGTTAGTTTATCGGTTATGGCAAGGGTTTTAAATGCTTCTTCAGTCTGTTTCTGTTCTGATATGTCAAATAATCCTATTAATATTGCAGCTTTTTTATTGAAATGTGTTTTCACGGTGGTAACAATGACATGCATTTTTTCATTTCCGTTAACAATTATCTGGAGGGCCATATTTTCATTTTGTTCGTTGTTCTTAAACATTTCCATAACATCACAAAAGTCCTGCGACATAAACTGAAAATGTTCCTTTAAATATATTATATCTGTATTTTCAGCATTAATTAGTCTTTCAGCCTGTTTGTTCATGAGCATTATCTGCGTTGTTTTCTGATCAATGAGAAAAATTGCACCATGAACAATTTTAAACAGTTTCATAATGTTGCCGTTGCTTTCTTCTATATCTGAAAATGCTTTTGACAGGCCTCTCAAAGCCGGCATAAATATGAACAGTGTTAAAAATATTACTAAGGATAAAATTATAACATATGATATGGTTTCTGCTCTGTCAATAAGTTTTATCTGATCATTGACAGTATCGGCATGTTCCTGCTCAGCTATTTTTGTAGATTCGTAAATGTTGTTTATATGATATCGCAATATAAAATGTTTAGCCGTCACCAAAATAACAACTATTATAACTGCTGAAACGAATCGCCATAATATAGCTTTTGCATCATTGGAGTTTTTATTTTTTTTCAACTTCTTATACCTCTGATAGATATGTAATTTAGTTGATTATAACAGAAATAATTGGAAAAGTGTACTGATTTTGAGCAAAGTCCCCAAAATTTATTGCACCGCCGGATTATATTATTCCTGTTATATATATACTCTCAATACTACAAAAAAGAATATACTCTGTTTATATAAAAAGGCCCTTCATGATATTTATTCACAAATGACCTCATTATTTATTGTTCTTTTTTGATTGTAACGGTGTAAACTCTGTTCTCCAGTCCTTCACGTGATGCCGTTATGCCCACGATCGTATCTTTTGAATCAGACAATGTAACATCTGCTGTGTAAACAGCACCGCCTTCAGCAGATGAAGCTGTTTTAACATCAACAGACGAACCATTCCCTGCAGATGAAAAATCAAGTTTCACGTCCGGTGCCGCATCTGCCGTCAACGTAACTTTTGAGGCGTTGGCTGCCGCGGCTTGGTATACTGTTTTTCGGGAATCAAATGCCCGTTCCAGCTCCGCGCCTTCTATTGAAAGTTCATTTATCGATGCATACTTATCTCTATTTTTGTCCTTTATTGCTCTGTCCAATGTTACCAGCGCTTCCGCTCTTTTGATATAATCCGCAGGGCTGAAATTATTGTTGTCATCGCCTATCATGTATCCCGCTTCTGCGGCTGCTCCCACATATCCGGATGCCCAGCCAGCTATTTCATTTTTGTCCTCAAACCTTGACACATCCTTATTTTGTTCAAGATCATTTAATCTTGCTATGACAACCGCAGCTTCCTGTCTTGTAATTTCAGATTCCGGCCTTACGGTGTTTTTGTCATCTCCCGTAATGTATCCTGCTCCAACGGCTTTTTGTATTTCCTCATAGTACCATTTCTCAGCTGCCGCATCGGCAAAGCTGATTTCGGCAGGTTTTTCAAAACCGTAAACGCTGTTTACCATTGTCATAAATTCTGCCCTCGTTACGGAATTCTCCGGTCTGAACGAACCGTCCTCGTACCCTGAGATTCTTTTATCTCCAAACCATTCCTTAATGGTGCCTTCGGCCCAGTGCCCTTCATAATCGGCTCCAAATGCATAGCCCTGTACAATCAACGCCGCAATCATAACCGCGGCTAAAATCAACGTCAGTCTTCTGTTAAACATTTCAGTCCTCCTTTAAAGTAGGTATTGATTAGATCAATATCTGAATCAATGCGTGCCCGCCATGTATGTAAATCTGCTCCGTTTATATCAGTTTATTTTCACACATCTGATTCTGAAAGTCAAAGGACTAAATATGTCAATGGACAAGGTGATTTCCACCTGCTGAAGATAATGGAAGACTGCCCAACGGCTCATCTGAACGACACAATTATTCCGCCGTCACCGGCATATGTTCCCATTGTTGCCCCCATATAATTTATAATAACATCCTTAGGGTTGTATTTTTTAATGATTTCATCTCTCAGGTATTCCGCATCGGCAGGATTGTTAATGTGTGTTATTCCAAATACTGTATCCGAAAAGTCTTTTTTCCTCTCTCCTATTAATTCCAGAGCTCTCTTTAAAAATCTTTTCTTTCCTCTTATCTTTTCGACAACTTCCACTTTTCCCTTTATGCCTTCAAGCAGTACCTTTATATCAAGCACCTTCGAAATCACACCCTGAAATTTGCTCAGCCTGCCTCCCTTAACTATGTTTTCGAGGCTGTTGAGAAGAATAAATATATTTATATGGTTTCTGTAGTCCTCAAGAAATTCTACTATCTTTTCTATTGAATGTCCGCTTTCTGCGAGTCTTCCCGCTTCCATCAGCTGTAGCCCGTGTCCCAGCGAACCTGCCAGAGTATCAAAAACTGTAACATCGGTTTCGGACATATCTCTGCCTACACAGGCAGACGAATATGTTCCGCTCAAGCCTGATGAAATGGTCAGGCACAGCATCCTGCCTTTTCCCGACAGGGATTTAAACGTTTCGGAGAATGAAGCCGGTGACGGCTGTGAAGTCTTAGGCAGTTCCTTAGCTTTTGTCATCTTCTCAAAAAATTCCTCCGGCTGTATATTTACGCCTTCCAGGTATCCATCTCCGTCAATATTTATTTTCAGCGGTACAACCTTAATGTTATATCTTTCCACAATCTCCTTCGGCAAATCTGCCGAACTGTCCGTTATTAACTGTATCATACTGCTCATCCTCCCCATTGTAATTAATATCCATTTTCGGAAAATTTAATCTTGTCTATATGATACTCCACCAAATCCCATATTTCAACTTCTTAATTTTTCTCTTTTTCAATAAATAAGTATGAAAACATACCTGCTTAATATAAATATATTGAGGATTCGAATTTATTAAGGAAGGGATAATATGAACATACTGGTTGCCGGCGGTGCCGGATATATCGGTTCACACACCTGCGTCGTACTGCTTGAAGCAGGATATAATGTTATAGTTGCGGACAATTTGTGCAACAGCAAAGCCGTCGTAATTGACATGATAAACAAAATAACAGGCAAAAAATTATTGTTTTACAATGTTGACGTAACCGATGAGTCTTCGGTTGATTCAATATTTTCTAAACACCGCGTTGACGGAGTGATGCATTTTGCCGGTCTGAAATCAGTGGGCGAATCGGTCGAAAAACCACTTGATTATTATTGCAACAACATCATCGCTACCTTGGTTCTAATTAAATCTTGTATTAAATATAAGGACAGTAATTTCGTATTCAGCTCGTCGGCAACCGTCTACGGAGACAATGATGTTCCTTTTAAAGAAACAATGCAGCTACGTCCCACATCAAATCCGTACGGAGAAACTAAAGTCATGAGCGAAAAAATTTTAACAGACATCGCAAAAGTAAATTCGGATTTTTCAGTTTCACTGCTGAGATATTTCAATCCTGTCGGAGCTCACGAAAGCGGATTAATCGGAGAGGAACAAACGGAATTCCAAATAATCTCATGCCGTACATAGTCCGTGTGGCAAGCGGCAGACTTAAAAAACTGCATATTTACGGAAATGATTATCCAACTGTGGACGGAACAGGTGTGAGAGATTACATACATGTGGCAGATCTTGCCGAAGGTCACGTTGCCGCACTGAATATAATAAAACCGGGCATAAACATATACAATCTCGGCACAGGAAAAGGAACATCCGTTTTACAGCTTGTAAAAGCTTTTGAAAAAATTAACGGAATAGAAGTGCCATATGAAATAACGGCACGAAGGGAAGGAGATATTGCAGAATGCTATGCGGATGTATCCAGGGCTGAACTTGAACTGGGCTGGAAAGCCGTGCGCAGCCTCGAAGATATGTGCATGGATGCCTGGAGATTTGAAACCTCATCATTTGAGGCAAGGACTAAGCCGTTGTAGCTCTTCTTTTTTTCAGTATTATCCCTGTGGCAGCAGTTAGGGCACTGACTAAAACGCCTACAATCAGAGAATCTATGTTGAGATCAAAAAGCAACTCACACGACATAAATGAAATAAAGCCTAAGATGCTTGATAGAATCGAAATTAATTTGTCTATCTTGCCCTTGAAAAACAGTGCGCCGGTCATGGGAACTATCAATACCGCCGCTCTTAAACCCATGGACATAAATCCCCATGTGAGTATTGCCGACTTTATATTGCCTAATGTCAGCAGAGCTGAAATTATTAATGATATAAAAATAACCGATCTTGTTACGATTAATTCTTCCTTGCTGCTTGCATTTTTGTTAAAATAAATTTTATAAATATCGTTGGTAATGATCGTTCCAAACCCCAGAGCCATTCCGGAGCCAGTTCCTACCAGCGCTATCAGCAGAGTCGCCAGTATAACACCTCCGAGAACCGGAGGCATGTGATTTATTATAAACAGCGGAAATGCCTGATTTGATTCTATTGATGGATAATTGATTCCCATATACATTCCGATTAAAATGCCGCCTATTCCGATGGGCGGTATCAGAACCGAACTCATAATGGCTCCTTTTTTAGCCGCGTTATCATTTTTACCTGACAATACTGCCTGAATATATGTTTGCGTTGACAGTACTCCCAGCAGAACCGAAAATCCTGCTCCCCCATCAATCCCTATTCCTCTGGCAAAAATATTGAAATATCGGCCGTGTTCAAGCGCAGCATAAAACTGAGTAAAGCCTCCACCAAGTTTAAGTGCCGTAAATGCGCCTAAAAATACCGATAGGTATATTAAAACGAATTTTATTGCACCTAAAATTCCGGTGCTAAGCACTCCGCCAAAAATTACGTAACAGCTCATGATAACAACGCATATTACAGCGCTTTCAACATTGCCAATCCCGAACATAGATGTCAGTAAAGCATTTGCGGATAAAATCTGAGCAACTATATTTAGCATAATCCCAAAGGATGCCAGCACTGACGTAATAATGCCGGATGCCGCTCCGTACTCTAATGATATGACTTGCTGAATTGTATTGCAGCCGCTTTTTCTCAACGGTTTGACAAAGACTAATCCGAGAATTAAACATCCCAGACCTGCGCCTATTGTAAACCACCATGCGGATAAACCGTAGGTATAGGCAAGCTGGGCCGTGCCTATAGTAGACGAGCCTCCCACAAGAGTTCCCGCTATGGTTCCCGCAACTAACACAGAACCGGATTTATGACCTCCGGATGAAAAATCCGATGCGTCTTTTACCTTTTTACCCGCATGTATTCCTATTCCCATTATAATGATCAATGTGACAAATAATCCTGCTAAATGAAATGCCGTAAGCTCCATGACATTCTCCCTGAAATCGGGACTGCTTTATTCTGCACCAGTCATTCTGCCGTCGGCAGGTGACTTATTTGCTTAAAAACAGTCCCGTTAGTGTTATAAATACATTTTACAGCCTATTATATCATACAGGTATCTCAATATCCAACAGCGGTGGATACTGCTGACAGCCGAAAACGTCCCCTTCTCCAGGGCTTCCGCTCGGTTGAAGCCTTTTTATCGTAAATTTTATGGCATAAGCCGGATCAAATTCCACAAAATCGGATATTTTGCTTTCGTCTATCTGATACAGCTTTGCTATTGATTCTTTCGTAATTGCATTGCTCTTTTTGACTAATTCATAATTTTCTTTCTCCCTGAATATTATATCAAATGTGATGCGGTCAGTGCCGGCATTTTTACTTCTGATCGTCTTTGCAATGTCAACTAATTTCACAGTCTTCATAACGTCTACTCTCCTATCTCTATCAGTTTAACATCAAATAACTCCATCGGATCGTCTACTTCAACCGTATGGTTAAGCGACCATCTGTATGCAGGAGTTGCCGGAAGCACTTCATCAACGACAAATGCAGCCGTTCCTGCCGTGCCCTTTACTTCCGGAAGCCTTGCATAAAATATCTGCCTTGTGCCCGTCATGGCAACTTCCTCCGCTATTTCTTTCGTGGGAGCAATACCTTGAACTATGACGCAGAGTTCATGAGATTTAATTTCCTTGACAGGTTCCAGATCCCCCATTACACCATTTTTGCCGTAAATTCTGTAATGCAGCTCATAGCCTTTTTCTCCGAACTTCTGTCTCACCTGCTCTCTTGCCAGTTCTATGACCTTATCAATATTTTTGATGGTGTACGGATCTCTGATGCCTGCAATTCCGATATACATTTCTCCTATCCTGGCGGAGCCTTCCAGCTTAACCTTTACTTTGCCCTCGATAGGTATATATTTAGGATTTGTTATTCTGGCGGTTTTTTCATCATACTGCTCATAGACGCATTCTGACATATCTAACATTCCGCCGGCAAAATATTCGTAATATGGGTTTGATCTTTCATACATGGCATGACCCGCAACAGAAGCTACGGTGCATCTCTGCCAAGGAGCCATGGCGGTTACTTTAACGTCTTCGTGAGTCAGTGTTCCTATTACGCTCTCCTTGGCTCCGTATGGCTCTGCACAGAACGAAGCACACTCCAGAACCTTTCCGGCATAATAGGCAATATTTTCAGGAAACACTTCTTTTATGGCAGGAGCCGCAAATATGGCGATGTCTGATGATCTGCCGCCTATTATTACATCAGCTCCCATTTCAAGGGCCTTGATGTACGGGTGAACTCCGGCAACCGCCACAATTCTTTCTGTGGAATCCAGCTCTTCGACAGTGAGACCTTCTCTCGAATCCAGCCCTTCAATTGGAACACCGTTTTTTATCTTCTGCCTCAGGTATTCTTTGTCTACTTCCGAATAAAAATATGCCAGTTTGAATTTTTTTAAATTATGTTCTTTTGCCAGGTCTTTAATAATCTGAACATACATATCAACCCTGCTGTTTGTACCCGTATCTCCGGCAGAACCGATTATCATGGGGACTCCCTGCTCTCTGGAAGCAAGCAGCATCAATTCCAAATCATGTTTCTGCCATGCATAAAGACTCGCGCATTTGTCAGCACCTAAAGGTCNNCCGGAATCGCTGCAATAATAATCAGGCTTAGTTTTTGCTCCTATCCAGAAGCTTTCTTCTTTTGTGGGAGCAAAACCCAAGTGCCCGTTGGGACAAATTATCCTAAGCTCTTTTTTTATCATTTTCAATCCTCCGCTATTGTAATCAGCTTTCTACAATAATAGAAGTTGCAATATCTGTGCCATACATTAAATTATCATCTTTGATGCCGCATACTCCCTGCGGCGTTCAAATAATCTGCAAAACATTAACATTTTCAAGTGTCAAATAATTAGACACATATACAGACAGCAGATGAAAATAGTTATTTATTTTAACATTCTTCAATATTATATTCTTTTATCTTGTTGTACAGAGTCTGCCGCTTGATGCCTAAAACATTTGCTGTCTTGGTTTTATTACCGTTAAATCTATTCAGCATGCTTATTATTATCATTTTTTCGTAGTCGCTCAGCGTCTTTTCGATTCTTTCTTCCGGATAATCCTCATAATTCAGACCTGTCACCTCTTTCGGAAAATGTTCCGCCATTAAAAATTCCTCCTCATCGTGAGCTATCAACACGGCGCGTTCAATTACATTCCTCAGCTCTCTCACATTTCCTTTCCATTCGTGCTCCAATAAATAATCAATGGCAATTGGGTCAAAATATTTTAATTTTTTATTGTATTCGCTCGAAAACTGTGTCATGAACAGTTCTGCAAGAGCAGGAATATCATCCTTTCTTTCTCTCAACGGAGGAATTTCTATGTTGACCACATTCAGCCTGTAATATAAATCATCCCTGAAGTTTCCGTTTTTGACTTCTTCGGACAGATTTTTGTTTGTCG
>DMJQ01000083.1 GCA_003457065.1 Clostridiales bacterium | reverse complement strand
TTCAATGAATGATTTCTGAATGCTTTTATTGCATCATAATCAACAAGTTTTGCTAATTCTTCATATTCTAACACTTCAATTTTCTGTACTTCATGAGATGTTCTGAATCCGTCAAAGAAGTGCAGTACAGGTAATCTTGATTTTATAGCACTCAAATGAGCTACCGCTGCAAGATCCATTGCCTGTTGAACGCTGCTTGAAGCCAGCAAAGTAAATCCTGTTTGTCTTGTTGACATAACATCCTGATGGTCTCCGAATATACTAAGTGAGTTAGATGCCAGTGATCTTGCACTTACATGAAATACTGCAGGCAGTAATTCTCCTGCTATTTTGTACATGTTCGGTATCATCAACAACAAGCCTTGTGAAGCTGTATATGTCGTTGTCAGAGCACCTGACTGCAGTGAGCCGTGCAAAGTTCCTGCTGCTCCTCCTTCTGACTGCATTTCTTTTACAAGTACTGTATCCCCGAATATATTTTTTCTTCCGCCTGAAGACCATTCGTCTACTAATCCTGCCATTGGTGATGACGGTGTTATAGGATATATTGCCGCTACATCTGTAAATGCATATGATGTATATGCCGCAGCCGTATTTCCATCCATTGTTTGAGTTCTACGTTTTGTCATCAAAATTTCATCCTTTCATTTATATATATTATGATTTTTTCTTTTCCCTTTAATTTATTAATTTGTTGATTTATTTACTGATTTATTTTTTGTCCACTTGCTTGTGTCGTCCCAAGCTTCAGTATTTTTTATGCCTAATTTTACCGGGTCAAATATTGCATCTCCGGTTTTCTTGTATTGTTCTTCAAAGTCGTTAAATACTTTAAGTGCTGTATTTCCTAACATTAATATTGCAATGAAGCTCAGCCATCCCATAGCTCCCATGCCCACATCTCCAAGTGCCCATGCAAAATCGGATGCCTGTGCGGCTCATAATAATATGGCAGTTATAGTTGCGCATCTTAATATAAGTACAAGAACCTTTTTATTTGCGTTTTTTATTTTATCGAATGTATTAAATTATTAATATTTCTTTTTTACATGTTCTGCAATTCTTCTGATTGCTTCTTTTAAGTTTTCATCTGAGTTTGCAAAAACAATACGCAGATACCCTTCACCCATGTTTCCGAATGCAGAGCCAGGTACCGCAACTACTCCTGCTTCTCTTACAAGTTCTTCTGCAAATTCCTGTGAGCTCTTGCCAAATGATTTTATATTTGGGAATGCGTAGAAACTTCCAGGTGATTTCTTGCATGTTATTCCAGGTATATTATTTAATCCGTCTATTACAATATCACGTCTTCTTGCATAATCTTTTACCATTTGTTTAACTGTTTCCTGTGTTCCCGATATAGCTTCAATAGCTGCTTTCTGAGTAAATGTAGGCACGCAGGATACAATTCCTTCCTGCAGTTTAGGCATATTGGAAATGATTTTTTTGTCACCTACAACATATCCTACTCTCCAGCCTGTCATGGCATATGATTTTGAAAAACTGTTAATTATCAGCACTCTGTCTCTTACTTCTAATATCTGAGCCATGCTGAAGTATTCCATGCCGTCAAAAATTATCCTGTCATACACTTCGTCTGAATATACTATTAAGTCATGTTTTTCAACCAACTCCGCTATTTTAACTATTTCTTCGCGGCTCATTACAGAACCTAAAGGGTTACTTGGTGAGTTCAATAAAATTGCCCTTGTTTTTGGAGTTATTGCTTTTTCTATGTCTTCTGCTCTTATGTTAAAATCATTTTCCTCATATACAGGTACGCTTACAGGTTTAGCACCGGCAATCATAATCTGACCGATATAGTTAGGGAAACACGGATCAGGAACGATAACTTCATCTCCGGGGTTTACAGTTGCAAGCATTGATAATGAAATTGCTTCCATAGCTCCAACTGTTACCATAACATTTTCATAAGTATAATCTTTTGAATATCCGCTATATCTGTTGGCGATTGCTTCTCTTAATTCCTTTAAGCCGGCATTTGGTGCATAGTGAGTAAATCCGGCGTCAATAGCCGCTTTTGCAGCTTCTTTTATATTTATNNAAGTTAGGTTCTCCGACTGTTAGTTTGATTACATCATCATATTGCTCAGCCAAATCGAACATTTTCCTGATGCCTGAAGCAGGATATTGTGTAGCTATTTGTGATAAATACTTCATATTAAAAGTTCTCCTAATTATTATTTATAATGAAATTGCTTTAATAAAATATCTTTACTTGCAGTATTATATTATATGTTTTTTAATTTCTTACCCCCTTCCATATACTAATATGCAAAATCCATGCCAATAATATAAAAAATAATAAGTGCCTGAAAATGTTAGAATTTTAACTTCAGTCACTTATTATTTAAATCACGTTATTTTTATCTTGTTGCATTTACGCAACGTTTCTAATTAAAAAGAAATCAATTATTGAATCGAATGTTATAATATTAACAAAATATACTTGTTGTCAAAATACAACACACTGATATGTTTTTACAACATATGCAACAAGTTAAAACAAACTATTGAAAAATGGTAAAACATTCATATTCGCATAAATGCAAAATGAACTATAATCAAATTCATCCATACCCAATAAATCTGCTACCTCTTTAATACTAATACTATCCGTTGAATCTTCTCCAAAAGCACCTCTGCCTACTATGGCCACTGTTACTAAAAGAGGATCTGCAGCAAGAAAAACTCCTGCTGGATAAAGCACGGCCATGCCGGCAGCGACGGTTCCCATTCCTGTCATTGCAGATGCGATAAAATACTATGAAAACATAGATAACGCGTGCATTGAAATCAACAAAAACTACCGGCCTGAGCCGGTAGTTTTTGTTTAATTGCTACATATATTTTTTCTCTTTATTACAAACTACATATATTTTTTTCTCTTTCTTACAAACGTAGAAGGATCTATTCCCAATTCCTTGGCGGCGCTTCTTACGTTTCCGAATTTTTCATATGCCTTAAAAATCAAATCTTTTTCTACTCTTCCCAAAACATCTGAAAGCTTGGGAATATTGTTATCCAGATCAAATTTATCTTCATATATGTTATTTTTCAAATGAGCAGGAAGATTTGCCTTTGTAATAGTATCATCCATTGTTGTCACAACAAGCCTTTCAATTAAATTTTGAAGTTCTCGGACATTACCGGGCCAGCTATATTCATAAAAATATTTCAAAGCTTCTTTTGAAATTGCTTTTTCCATGTTATATTTTTCATTGTACGCCTGTAAAAAATGCTCCGCTAACGGAATTATACTGCTTTTTCTTTACCTTAAAGGAACAACTTTGAGCGGTACCACATTTAAACGATAGAATAAGTCTTCACGAAAATGCCCTTTTTCAACCATTTCCGCCAGATTCTTATTGGTTGATGCTATTATTCTAACATCAACTCTTATCGTATCGTTGCTTCCTACTCTTTCAAACTTGCCATCCTGCAGCACACGCAACAATTTTACCTGCATGTTTAAAGGCAATTCGCCGATTTCATCAAGAAGCAGAGTTCCGGTGTTGGCGGCTTCAAAAATTCCCATCNNTCCTTCCACATAACCGAAAAATTCAGATTCGATTAAATTTTCCGGAATAGCTCCGCAGTTTATTTTTATAAACGGCTTATCTTTACGGCTGCTGTTATTATAAATATATTTAGCAAGAACCTCCTTGCCGGCACCGGTTTCTCCATTAATTAAAATTGTGGTATCAACTTTGGCTACTCTCTTGGCAAGCAGAAGCAGGTTAAGCATATTTTCATCTTCCGCGACTATACATTCTTCATTCGCGATTTGTAATTTTAATTCTTCAATGATACCCTTGTATTTAATATTTTCGTTTTTCCTTTGCTTGCCTTCTTCCTGCAGCTCCTTCAATTCGGTGATATCTCTGACATTGGTTACAATCAGTTTAATTTCACCCTTTTCATCAAAAAGAGGCGTACTTGTTACCAATGCACTTTNNTGTCTGATGAAGCGTTATCGGTTTTCTGTTCTTTAAAACAAAAAATGATGTTACTTCCGACATTATACCCTTTTTAACGAACTCTGACATATTGTGTCCGACGAGTTCCTCTCTTTTAAGGCCTGTTATTCTTTCATAACTTTTATTTATCAGTATTGTATCTGCATCACCATTTGTCACATATATGCCGTCAAATGATGTTTCGATTATCATTTCAAGCGTCTTTATATAATTTTCATCTTTAAAAGAATTATTCATCTTATTACCTTCATAACAAATGTATTATTTCCTTTCTTCCATAATACTACAAATTTATCTAAATCAGCAAATTCATTGCCTGTACTACTATACTATATATCACAGGTTTTTCAATTGATTTTGTAATAAAACACCTACCATGTCGGCAAATCTTTCAGTGGAATTTATCCTCACAAAGTTGTGTCCGTAAATTTTCCTGGCAGATGAAACGTCCTCATCTTCTCCGGTAAACACGCACAATATTATATTGCCTTTCATAGTTCCGCTCTTTACTTCATAAGCCGTGTCATTGACACCTTTAACCCCTGAATATTCTGTATGCACCGGAATAATTCCCGTGCCGGGATTTATTTCAATGTCATTGGGCTTACAGTCGGAAAGAACAATCAGTATTTTATTTTCGCTCCTGGTATTTTCCATCATGTGCAGTGCTGTTCTTATGGCCAGGCCGTCACGGTTTGAGCCGGATGCTCTGTAATTAAAAATTTTATTATTCCTGTCCGTTTCTTCGTAGTCTCTGTAAAGATTAATAATCGTGTAGCCCCTTAGGCTGCAGAACGAATAAACCTTAACCGGTATCTGACAGCGGGTCAGGCTTTCGGCAATGATGTAGCCCTGAGATGCAATAATTTCCTGCCTTTCGCACTGAGATGCCGAGCAGTCGAGCAATATGTCAACAGTGATGTTTCCTATGTCATTCTGGATATTTTTAACAAAAACTTTGCTGTCATTAACATGAATACCGCGCCATACTTTGTTTGCGGCAATATTTCCGTACTTGGAGTTTACCATGGATGATTCAAAATTTATCAGCATAGTATTTCTGATTTTATTTGTAAGATTCACAATACTGTTGTTATTTCTGGCATAGTTGTCATAATAGTAATTGATGTTTGATTCTTTTTGCTTTGCTGCAACCTTCTTAATATATAAATCATCCGCATCAGCTGACGTTGCATTATCAAATTCGCCTCTGGTAAAATGAAGTCTTGACTTTTTATGGTTGCCTACACATAAAATCTTTTCCATAGCATTGATTTTGTGTTCCGAAAAAATTGAAACACCGTAATATTTCTGTATATAACTTCTGTCGGTGCCGATTCTTTTACCCATAAATTTATGAAGATTTATTTTTATATTTTTTGTTTTTTCATTTTGTTCAAAATAAACGGCCCTTGTGGTTTCGGCCGATTCGATGACCATATCCTCCATCGAGAAATGCTCGGCTTCTTCTTCTGATTTTTCTTCTGCATGCTCTTTTAGCGGCTCAACATCTGCCGGTTTTTTGCTTTGTATCTGTTGTTTAAGTGTAACTTCGTAATTACCGGCCTTGAATTTAAAATAATTTTTAATTATTTCATTCATTCTGAGTATTATCTGCTCAGTGCTCATGTGCTCGTCAAATTCAAGTTCGTTTAAAATATCCAGCATGCGTCCTTCTATGCCGGGTTTTTCTCCAAGTGCTTTCTTGTAATGAGCTTTTTTTATTTCTTTTAATACTTCTCTCTCCGGAGGTGGAACTTCTCCATTCAACACTTTTTTTGAATAAAGGCGACGAAGCTTTTTAAGTACGGGACGTTCCTCCTTACCTTTCTGATATGTGCTGCATTCCAGTCCAAGCCAGGTAAGCTGCTCGTAAAATTCATGGTCACTGTCGGCTTTCAGATAGTTGAAAAAAACTTTCAGCAGATTGTAATCATAATATTTATAAACGGCACCTATTATATAGTTGCAGTATATATCAGCAATGCCGTTTTTATCGTAAGCCTTGAATTCAGGCTGAAGTGAATAGTCATCAGACGCATTCCAGATTATATTAAGCGCTCTTCTCTTTTCATCTTTTTGATTTATCATATAGTTAAAAAAACATTGCATTCCTTTCAAGTTTTTCAGGTATTCTGAGCCTTATGACATCCTCCACAAGCTTTCTCTCAAAGTCATCAAAGGATTTATTTGTAATTCCCATTTCCAGAGCTTTATTGGCCTCAAGTCCCTTGTCCATGAGATGAATCGCAGATATGAGTCCTCTTAAGTCCAAAGACTTGGTAGAAATTTCAGAGTTTTCACTCTTCAGCTTAAGATCCTGAAACAATCCTATAAACTGTTCAAGATAGCCAACATTTATATTAGGGAACTCCCCGAGAAGCAGTTTCTTCAAATTTTCGGATNNAAGAAATCGCAGGCATATTTATTACCATAAAACGCGATGTCAATGCCTCGTTAAGTTCTCTTGTTCCCGCATATCCGTAGTTCATGGTGGCTATGAATCTTACCGCATCATCCAGTGCAATTTTGTCATAGCCCGGCACATCTATGATTCTTCTGTAGTCCAGTGTTGCATGGAGAACAGCAACTGAATCATTCTTTGCCATGTTTATTTCATCTAATACTCCGAATCCCCCCCACTTGGCACATTCATAGATAGGCCCGTGCCTGAAAACAACCTGTCCGTTTTCAAATGTATCGGTACCTATCAGCATTGAAGAATCCGTATTGACATGGAATGAAATATCCCATTTCGGCCTCCCGAAAACCTGAGCGAGATTTTCGGCAAGCACGTTTTTCCCTGTTGCCTTCGAACCTACCAGCAATATATTTTCTCCGCAGAGAAGTGCGGTTATAGCTTCTTCCCAGACATCATTTCCGTAATAATTATATTTAGGCTGCGGAATCCTGTATTCAAGCTTAGGATCAACTTTGTAGAATTTTCTGAATTTTTCCAGCTCATCAATTAGTTTTTCACTGATTCCTTCTTTTCTTAAAAAGTCCAACATTTATTTTCTCCGATATTTTATTTTTTATGTCAAAACAATAAGTCCATTACCTGCCTTATGTTGTTTACAGGTATTATTTCCATGTTTTTAAATTCTCTCGAAATATTTTCATTTGATTCTGCTATGATTGCTTTTTCAAATCCCATCTTTTGAGCTTCAATAAGTCTTTTTTCAATGGAATTCACGCCTCTTATCTCTCCCGTGAGACCTACCTCACCTATCAAAACGGTTTTAAAGTCCACAGGAATTTCTTTAAAGCTTGATGCGATGGCACACAAAATCGCCAGATCAGCCGCAGGCTCTCGAAGCTGCAGTCCGCCGGTGACATTTATGAATGTATCCGAGCTTTGAATTGCAAGCCCTGCCTTTTTTTCAAGTACCGCAATAAGCATCGCTGCCCTGTTTTTATCAATTCCGGTAGTCACCCTGTTGGCAAATCCGGCCGGAGAATAAGTGACCAATGCCTGTATCTCAATGAGCACAGTCCTTGTGCCTTCCATTGCAGCGGTTACGACTGTTCCGTACGCATCAATAGGTCTGCCCTTCAAAAATACTTCCGAAGGATTTTCCACTTCAATCAGACCTCTTTCTCTCATTTCAAAGATTCCTATTTCATTTGTTGAACCGAAACGGTTTTTGACAGCCCTCAGTATACGATATGAAAAGTGTCTTTCTCCTTCAAAATATAGGACAGTGTCAACCATGTGCTCCAACACTCTGGGTCCTGCGATAGCACCGGATTTTGTTACATGCCCCACAATAAATGAAGCCATATTTCTGACCTTGGTCATACGCATAACCATTGCCGTGACTTCTCTTACCTGGCTCACGCTTCCGGGAGCCGACGCTATTTCCGGACAATAAATTGTCTGTATGGAATCAAGGATCAGAAGGTCAGGTTCTTCTCTTTCAACAAATTCTTTTATTACATCAATATTTGTTTCAGCCAGCACATACAGTTCACCGTCGGCAACTCCCAAACGGTCTGCTCTTATTTTTATCTGTTCGCCNNCCCCGATACATAAAGAACTTTCAGTTTCTGTCTTGAAACAAAGTCGGCAACCTGAAGAAGCAGCGTTGATTTTCCTATGCCTGGATCTCCGCCAACCAACACCAGGGAACTTTTAATGATGCCTCCTCCGAGGACCCTGTCCATTTCCCTGCTGCCTGTGGAATATCTTTCTTTTTTTGTTGAAGTAATATTTTGTATTTTTTCTAATTTTCCTTTACTTATACCCCTCTGATTTTTGTGATCGTCCGCTTTGGATTCTATTTCCTCCACAAATGTGTTCCACTGTTCACAGGATGGGCATTTTCCAAGCCATTTCGCAGTTTCATAACCGCATTCCTGGCAGACAAACTTTGTTTTTAACCTGGCCATATTTCACCCGCTTTCATTACATTAATAATATATCAACGGTTGATTTATGTCAATATATGAAGAAAAAGAAGAATATGTTTAGTATAATTAAACTTAAAATCAATATATCCACCTCAGCAGTGATATTTTTTATAATTTTTTTGCAAATTTATATTGACATTACAATTAGTCGTGTGTATAATGAAAATCGATTTTAAAGTTTACTAACTTTAAACTTGAAGTTTAATAATATAAACAAAAAAAGAGGTTTTTTATGGATATCGGCGAAAATTTAAAACGGCTTAGAATTGCCAATTCTCTCACTCAGCAGGAGCTGGCCGACAGGTGCGAGCTGACAAAAGGATATATATCGCAATTAGAAAGAGACTTAACATCGCCTTCTATAGCAACTCTCACAGATATACTCGAATGCCTGGGCACCGATTTAGGGAGTTTTTTCAACGAAGCTATCGACAGCAAAATCGTTTTTAAAGAAGAAGATGTGTTTGTTAAGGAGTCGGATGACAATTACAAGATTAATTGGATTGTTCCCAATGCACAAAAAAATAAAATGGAGCCTATTTTAGTCGAGCTCGGAGCTCACAGCAGGACAAAGGAAGATGAACCCCACGAGGGCGAAGAATTCGGATATGTCCTGAACGGAACCATAATGCTCAATTACGGCAGCCAGTCATACAAGGTTAAAAAGGGAGAATCCTTTTATATTAAAACCAATAAAACTCATTTTATTGAAAATACGAGTAAGAACCCCGCACGCGTAATATGGGTTTGCACTCCACCAAATTTTTAAGTCAGGAGCAAAAAATGGACAATGCAATTATCGAATTAAATAATATTACTAAGAAGTTTGACGGTGAAATAGTTCTTGATGATATTACTTTATCCGTTAAAAAAAATGAATTTGTGACTTTATTAGGCCCCAGCGGCTGCGGGAAAACCACAACCCTCAGGATAATAGGCGGATTTGAGACTCCGGATGAAGGCCAGGTATATTTTGACGGACATTTGATGAATGACGTTCCTCCTTTCAAAAGGCAGCTTAACACAGTCTTTCAGAAATATGCTTTGTTTCCGCACATGAATGTGTTTGAAAACATAGCATTCGGACTTAGAATCAAAAAGATGGACGAGAGGCTTATAAACAGCAAGGTCGAAAAAATGCTTGAGCTGTTCAATCTTAAAAATTACGGAAAAAGAAGAATTAACCAGCTAAGCGGCGGTCAGCAGCAGCGTATTGCAATTGCAAGAGCCCTGGTTAACGAGCCTAAGGTGCTTCTGTTGGATGAACCTTTAGGAGCCCTTGATTTAAAATTAAGAAAGGAAATGCAGCATGAGCTTAAGGCTATGCAGAAACAAATAGGCATTACCTTCATATATGTTACACACGATCAGGAAGAAGCTCTGACCATGTCTGATACCATTGTTGTCATGAATGACGGAATAATTCAGCAGATGGGCACTCCGATCGATATTTACAACGAGCCCGAAAATGCGTTTGTTGCTGATTTCATAGGTGAAAGCAACATTCTGGACGGTGTTATGCATGATGACTACCTGGTAGAATTTTTAGGCAAAAAATTCGAATGTCTGGATTACGGCTTCGGGAAAGGTGAAGAAGTGGATGTTGTAATCCGCCCCGAAGATCTGGACCTGACTCCCGCGGGAAAAGGCAAACTGGAAGGCATAGTAAAATCAGTAACATTTAAAGGTGTTCATTACGAAATGCAAATTGTGGTCAACGGCTATGAATTTCTGGTTCATTCAACCGACATGGCACCTGTTGGCGAAACAGTGGGGCTTAACCTCACTCCCGATGATATTCACATTATGGAAAAGGGGGATTAGCGTTGAAAAACAAAACAAAATATTTTGCATATCCCTACATGGTATGGATGGTTATATTTATTGTATTTCCTTGTTTTCTTGTTCTTTTATACGGAATTACAACAAAGGAATCAAACGGTCTCACAACCATACAGTTTACATTTGAGAATTTTAAAAAGTTCTTTAATCCGCTGTATATAAACATATTGTGGGATTCCATATTCCTTGCGGCGCTGTCTACGGCAATATGCCTGATGCTCGGTTATCCAGCAGCATTTATAATATCGAAAGCAAACTTATCCAGAAGAAATACTCTGCTGTTTCTCTGCATACTGCCAATGTGGATGAATATGCTTCTCAGGACATACGCATGGATGACAATACTGGGTAACAACGGTATTATAAATAACTTTTTCGGTTTTCTTGGCCTTCCCAAGGTAAATATGCTGTACACAAGGGGAGCTACCGTAATGGGTATGGTTTATAATTTCCTTCCTTTTATGATACTTCCGGTTTATACGGCACTGAGCAAAATGGACTCGGGCATACTGGAAGCTGCCGATGATCTGGGAGCAAGCAAATTTATTAAATTCAAAAAAATAATACTGCCACTAAGCATGCCCGGAGTAATATCAGGAATAGTGATGGTATTTATGCCTGCGGTAAGCACATTCATAATCCCTCAGCTGCTTGGCGGAAACAAGAGCATGATGATCGGTAATTTAATAGAAAAGCTGTTTATATTAAATGGTGACTGGAATTTCGGCTCTGCGATTTCAATTGTCATGATGATAATAATTTTAATATCAATGTCGATAATGAACAAATTTGACGTTGACAAGGAAGGAGGGGCAAGGCTGTGGTAAGGAAGCATTTAACCAGAATTTACTTAGGGCTTATATTCATATTTCTTTATGCACCCATAATCGTCCTTGCCATATTCTCTTTCAACGAATCAAAGTCAAGAGGCAATTGGACAGGATTTTCACTTAAATGGTACATTGAGCTGTTCCATGACACAGATATACGTTCCGCTTTTTATTACACAATTCTGATAGCCATAACATCGGCTGTCATTTCAACCATAATCGGAACTATTGCGGCTATCGGAATCAACAGCATGAACGGCAAAATGAAATCAATAATGCTTAACGTAAATTATCTGCCGGTTGTAAACCCCGATATAGTGACAGGTATTTCGCTGATGATATTGTATATATCCTTTAACATTAACTTCGGATTTAATACAATATTGATTTCACACATAGTGTTCAATACTCCGTACGTAATACTGTCCATACTTCCGAAACTGAAGCAGCTTGATGTCAACATGACCGAAGCGGCAATGGATCTTGGTGCAACTCCGATGTACGCACTGAGGAAAGTAATAATACCTGAAATCAAACCGGGTATCATAACCGGATTTTTAATGGCATTCACTTTGTCCATAGATGATTTCATGATAAGCTACTTTACAAAGGGTGAAGGCGTTACAAACCTTTCAATAGTAATCTATTCAATGGCAAGAAGAGGTGTGCGTCCAACAATCAACGCATTGTCCACAATAATGCTGACAGCGGTGTTATTGCTGATGATATTAATAAACAAAAGATCAAACGGAATTGAAAAATCCAAAAAAACAAAGAAAAGTGAGGTATAAAATGAAAAGAAAACTGATTTGTGTTATGGCCGTTTTAAGTTTAATTTTAATTGCGGCAACAGGCTGCGGCTCGGAAGAAAAACCGACGCTGAATGTTTTAAATTACGACATATATATTGACAAAGGTCTTATATCCGAATTTGAAGAAGCCAACAACGTTAAGATTAAATATGACACATACGCCACTCCCGAAGAAATGTATATTAAGGCAAAAGCCGGAGCTTCAAATTATGACCTGATAATTTCAAGCGAATATATGATTGAGCGCATGATAAGTGAAGGAATGGTCAACAAATTAAATTTTGACAATATACCAAACTATAAATATATAGGTGAAGCATTTAAGAATCAGCCTTATGATCCAAACAACGAATATGCCGTTCCGTATTTCTGGGGCACGCTCGGAATCCTTTACAACAAAAAAACCGTTGATGCTTCTTCCGACAGCTGGTCAATGCTCTGGGACAAAAATCACAGCCAGAGAATCATAATGATGGATTCTCAGAGGGACGCATTTGCCGCAGCTCTTAAATTGTTAGGATATTCACTGAATACGGTAAATGAAAAGGAGCTTGACGAAGCAAAGCAACTGTTAATCGAGCAAAGGCCGCTCATCATGGCATACGTAACTGACGGAGCTCCAGCCATAATGGTAACCGAGGAAGCCGATATGGCTTTAGTCTGGTCAGGAGAAGCTGTTGCCGCTATGGCTGAAAATGAAAACCTCGGCTTTGTAATTCCTAAAGAAGGAAGCAATATCTGGATTGATGCCATGTTTGTTCCTTCAACAGCTAAGAATCAGGAACTGGCGGAAAAATTCATCGACTTCCTATGCTCGACAGAAGCAACCTTGAGAAATATTGATGAAGTACAGTATTCGACAGTACACATTGAAGCAATAAACCAAGTTGATGAAGAATTGCTGAACAACTCAGCCTTCAACATTCCGCAGGAAGACATAGCAACTATGGAAATGTTCAGAGACCCGCAAAAATTCATTGACTTGTACACAGAACGATGGACCGAAATAATGGCTGAATGATATAAAAAAAAAAATGAAGTGTTTGCACTTCATTTTTTTATATTTTATATCTATCACACAATAAGCCGCAACCAACGTGATAAATATATTTTATTATAACGCCCTTAAATAATTTTGCCCTTTTTGCGGCTTATATCTTAAATTTAATATAATACTATACGACCTTCTGCTATAAGAACATTAATGACAGCCATGGTACGTATGTGATTAATAAAAGCATGACAATGGATACTGCCATAAACGGCATAATATATTTAAACATTGACTGCATCTTGATCTTTGCAACAGCAGCTCCTACGAATAAATTGCAGCCGTATGGCGGGGAGCAAAGTCCGATAGCAAGATTTACAGCCATTATAACTCCAAAATGTACGGGATTAATTCCCAAGGTTTTAATTGCCGGAAGCAACATCGGAGCTATTATTATAATAGCCGGGACAGTATCTAAAAAACAACCCACAACCAGCAAGAATAAGTTAACGAGAAGCAAAATCACATATTTATTGCTGGAGAAACCCATTAAGAATGCCGTAATCATCTGAGGCACTTTTTCAAAAGTTAAAAATGTTGAAAATACAGTCGAGTATCCTAAGAGAAACGATGTAATCCCGTTAATAACGGCAGAATCAACCAGAACTTTAAATAGCTGTTGGAAAGTCATCTCTTTGTAAACAAACAGACTTATGATGGCTGAATAAACAACTGATACGCAGGCGGCTTCTGTAGGTGTAAATATACCCGAATAAATCCCTCCAAGTATTATAACCGGAGATAATAACGCCCAAAAACCTTCCTTTAAAGCTACTAAAATTCTTTTAAAACGTTTTTGCAGCAATACCTTTACTGTAACCCGTTCATTGCTTTCTTCTGAAGTATGCACAGCTTTTAAGTCTGTTCCATTCTTTTTGCACATTATGATATTTAATGCAAGATACCCTATGCCCAACAATACTCCGGGAATAATCCCCGCAAGGAAAAGATTAGGTACAGATGTGCCTGTTGTTGCTCCGTACAATACAAACGAAAGGCTCGGCGGAATGATAGGTCCTACAATACCTCCAAAACAAACCAGAGTGGCCGCATATGCCGGATCATACCCTTTGCGCCTCATTTCCGGAATCATCATTCCTCCTATGGCAGAAGCAGTTGCCATTCCGGAACCTGATAATGCGCCAAAAAACATACATGCAAGGACAGTTACACATCCAATCGCACCGGTTACAAAATCAATAAGTGCTGAAGCTACATTTACAATTCGTTTTGCGATACCTCCTGTCGACATGAGAAGCCCAGCAAGCATGAAAAACGGTATAGCCATTACAGTAAAAGAACTGATTCCTGAATAACAATATTGTGCATTTATTACCATATTTAAATCAGTACAATAAAACATAGAAAGCATGGTTGCCCCGCCGATGGCAAAGCCGATAGGAACGCCAACCGAAATCATAATAAAAAGACTAATAAATAATACAATCAGTGACATAATGTTCTACTCCTCTCTTGTAATTCTGCCTGACAGCATCCCGACAGAATCCGCTATTGAAATAAGGCTTCTTATAATCATCAATGCGCATCCTATAACAACCGACAGATAGCCCCAAGCCATGCTTATTTTTATTCCTGCATAGTGAACACCTGATTGACTTATAACAAGACTCCAGCCATAATATACCGTTACGGCACATATTCCTATTAAAATCATTTCTGAAATGATATTGGCAACATGCGCGGCTTTAGCCGGCAGCTTGTCAGTAAATAAAGTTATTTTTATGTGCTCTCCCCTTTTAGCTCCGATGCTGATGCCAATCCATGACAGCCATACAAAAAGAAATTTTCCAAGCTCTTCTGACCAAGAAAGCGAATTATTAAAGCAATACCTCATAATAACCTGAAGAAATATAACCAAAACCATGACAGAATACATAATTACCAAAGAAATCTCTTCGCTCTTATCTAAAAACGAAATTACTTTGTTTTTACTCATAAAATTTTTGCACAAGTCATGCTTGTTAAACTTATTACATGACCTGCATTCTCCTTTCGCAATAAATTTTTACGATTAACATATACGCTTTGTATTCGGGACATACCGAATATAAAGCGTATATTATTTAATTTAATGTTTGGGAACAG
>DMJQ01000104.1 GCA_003457065.1 Clostridiales bacterium | reverse complement strand
AAGTAATTCTACTTAAATCCAGCAGTAGTCTATAATGCTGGCCGCGCTTTTTAATACCTACCACTACATCACTTCCTCCATTTAAAAAGCACAGGTCCCCCGTATCTGTTAATGGTTTATGATGGTTTAAAAATGTTAGGAGATTAGCTTGGGAAACTGGGGAATAGTATGCAGTTTTACCGTCATCAACAAAAATATCATCTGTTACAAAAGATAGTTGTTTTTCTTCGGTTTTTGATAGATATTCAGGTCTGTAATCTTTTAAGGAGAGATTTAAATCATTAAGAAAATCAGGTCNNCTTCTAAAGTCCTCTTTTGTTGGATTGCTCCTTTCCAGATATAAGGCAAGTATGGATAGACTTACACCTGGCGTACAAAATCCACATTGTGTTGCATGAGCATGAATTATGGCTTCTTGTATAGGATGAAGCTTATTTTTATCACTTAGTCCTTCAATTGTTATTAGGTGTTTACCTTCCAGTTTAGCTGCTAAATAAAGACACCCTGCAACGGATTTGTAATGAACCTGGCCGTTCCTTATTTCACCAATTACAACAGTACAGGCGCCGCAATCACCTTCACCGCAACCTTCCTTGATACCCTGTAACATAAGGGAATTACGTAGAAGTTCTAAGACGGTGGTTTCTGCTTTAACCGTAACCTCTTTCAAAATGCCATTTAAAAAAAAGCTGATTTTTTCTTTCATGATTACTCCTTTCTGCTAAGTAAATATAGGTAATTGTGAAACTGCATAGACTGACTGAAGTATTTATTACACAATGGATACCCTCTTCTAGCAAAATCTTAGCTCAAGAACAAACTTAAAAATAAAAAAGCCCCAGGCTTTTGAGACACCAATCAAACTAACCGTTTAAGTGATAAACGGTAGTCTCATTGGCACTCATGTAGCCTAGGGCAATTTAAGGTCGCCTGGTCGAAACGCTCAAACCATATTAATGAGCTTATACAAGAAGATATCAAAATTTATAATACCTCATTGTATTTTTAATATTATTATACATATTTTTATGGGATAGTCAATAATAGTTTTATATGTCAAATCTTACACAAATCTCTTGTTTTTCTTTTTTTACAACAAAAAGAACCGTGTAATTTTCTTCTTTGACAATTTCATATTCTGTCTCAGGAACTATAGCCCTGTCTGTAGAAAGATAAATCGTATCCACAGGCTGGCTAAGTCTGAAAGTAATACTGCTTTCATCCATACCAGTTATTTCTGCTGTGGATTTTACAACTGTTGCTGGTGGGGTTTTAACATTTACAGGTAAGATCAGAGATTTTTTATGGCCAAGTATAAAATTGTCAAACAATACTTCTTCATTTAACTTGATTGCAACATTCTTATCTATGCAGTCTAAATTCATTATATATACAAGCTTTTGCCCATCCGCTGATACGGTCTGTGCTAGATAGATTCCCTGACGGTAGTATTTGGCAGAGAGGCTTCTGTGGACTCCTAGTATGTCAAATACTCTTTCCCAGAACTCCATTTGGGCAGGATAGTCACCTGTAACTGCACAGATTATACCAAGGCCTACAGTTTTCACCATTCCACACATTTGGTCGCTTTGGCATACTTCTAATATAGCAGATTCATCCTTATGAAATACCTGGGCAAATTGACCGCATTGCATAGGGGCAATCCCGGCTAAACTGCCACCAGCTCCCATGGAAAGGAAATATACAGGCTGTAAAGAGTCAAGATATACAGGATCCTGTAATCCCAGGGCCTTCATTAGAATTGTACAGGGAGTAGCTTCCATATCAAATTCTGGAACCTCTCCATACAATAGTAGTTTTCCACCTTTGTTTACAAAATCGACTAATTTTTGTTGGAGATCAGCTGCCATATATCTGGCTGAAAGAACAACTAAAACCTTATCTGGCACAATTTCATCATGTTGAATATCAGCTGCATTAAAACTAATGTGATGCCCCAGCAGAGCACGTCCGATATTATCAATCTGCCCTGCACAGCGGAGCCTTTTCAGGTTCTGAGATAATGCTTCCATTTTCACTGATTGGGGATAAATTGCTTCTGTAAGAAAGTAATCTGGGATNNTAAATGCCATACTCACATTATCCAAGACCTGTTTAGAAGAACCAATTAATTCATTTAAGGCATGGATGGATTTAGCTGTATCTGTAATATTTTGAAAGGAGTAATTCCGTGTTCCATCTGGCTGTACTGGAGCATTAAATCCATGAAGTTCGCTGGTAAATGCTATTCTTCCATTACCATCATTTTCTGGATGAGAGAGCAGATAGTTTTCGCCACCGCTAAACACATAGAAACTGAGCATACGTGCATTTTGAGAAAGACACATCAACATTTTATGGGAAGTTGCACTTGGGTGGTATCTCATACCATTCAATGAACAATATGGTGCATCACTGCATTCAAATTCAATAGAAGTTAAAGGGTTTTCACGTTTATTCATAACATCTGTCATTGCATTAATTACATATAAATCCTGATATTTGCCTTCAGTTGGTTCGCCTAAATATACATCAGTTCCGCTGATTAGACCTTCATCCTGATTATACGCTTCATATAACTGGCTAATGCCCAGAGGAAAGTCAAAAATCCTAGCTTCTCCTGTTCCATGAATGTTTATAAAAAACGGTGTGTCATGAACACCGGATTCTTCTGCATAATTTTTTAGTTCTTTTACATATCGTGCATAGTAATAACGCATAAAGCGTCCAAAATCCTGATGAAATTCTAGGGAATAAGACTCTTTTGGAGATCTCATGGCGGCAAATTTCTCTGTTTCATTCTGCTTCCAGAAGGGATAGCGAGATATTAATTCTGCACGGTTGTATCTTGAAGCAAGATACTCGGTCATGAAACGCAGCACATTATCATTAAGGGCAGGATGATTTGTAACCCAGTTTAGCATACCGATTTCATTATCTAGCTGTACACCTATAATGTTTCCGCCATTACACTGGAGTCTGGGTACTATGATTTCCATGACTTTATGGTACCATTTACGACACTCTGCCAAATACCCGGGATGAAGATAATCTATGGTATTACATGGCTTTTGCGCTGCATCAAAGCCCACTGGGATTGCATCCGGATGTTTTTTACCTACCCAGTAGGGAATCCCTTCTTTCTTAATCTCTGCCATAATGTAAGGGCCGGGTCTTACAAAAAAATGCAAGCCGTTCTCCTGACACAGGTCAATAAACGCACCTAAATCCAGTTGATCTTCAAAACAGTATTCCTCTTCCGTTTCTTCATGAAGTATCCAGGGCACATAGGAAGCAATACAATTTAGCCCCATTTCCTTTGCTTCATCAATTAAATGCTGCCAATTCTCTTTGGGTTGGCGAAAGTAATGCAATTCTCCAGATAATATAAAGGTTGGTTTTCCGTCAATAAATATTTGTTTATCTTTAAAAGTTACCATGTTTCCCTCCACAAAGTATTATTTTTTTTCGGTTAATTTAAACCCTGCGACAATGGTGCAGATGTAGGCTTATTATAAAACTATTAGGAATATATATATAGGATTCTTTTGCTAGATATACATACAATTTGGCTATTCCATGCAAAGGCAAAGAATTTCAAAAACCAAGGTATATGTGGTTAAAATAATGGTTATTGTTTTCTTAAAATATTTCTGATAAAGTAATATAGAGGTATAAAAGTTATTATATGTATATGTAAGCTTTTAACTCTAATCTTAAAAGGAAGATAATTCCCAATAGGAAATAATAAGAAAGGAATGCCATAAGGTATGATGAGACGTCTGCCTGTGGCCATAACAACACATGTTATGAAGGGTCAAAAAACATGAAAGTAACCATATATGGAGCTGAAATATGCCCAGATTGTGTAAGTGCGAAAGAATTACTAAAAAATTCACCTGAATTTCAAGTAGAATATAAAAACATTACGGAAAGTACTGGAGTATTAAAGGAATTTTTAGCTTATCGTGATAAAGATGTTATATTTGATGAGGTGAAAGAAAACGGAAGAATTGGCATACCATTTTTTATTTTAGAAGATGGAACGAAAACTTTTGATATTACACCTTATATAACAGGGGAAAAAACAGTGGAGAAGAATCTGGTAGAGGATCGTGTAGAAGAGGAGCATAATGAAAAAAATGCTTGCTCCATAGATGGAAAAGGCTGTTAAGATTTTAATGAATACATTGAAATAGCTGGATCATGAAGGAGGGTACCATAAAGTTTCTTATTTTANNAATGGCGCTGATGATACATCCGATAGATGTAATCAATAATCTTTTCTTCTTTTTTGTATATATTATATTTCTGTTTTGAAATATAAAAGTAGTCGCTTCCTATCCTCCTATGGTTTTAATTCCAACTCAAATTTATTCCAGGAATAAGTATATCATAATACAGTTTAAGCTTTTGTAAATTATATGCTATAGCATTGTAAAGGCAGTTATATGATTTTTTATTCAAAAATTAATGAAATATTAGTACAAAGTGAATGATGCAGCAGACAAGTTCATAGAATGAATAGTAATAACTTATTGTTTAACATGGAAGTTAGATTTGGAGGGGATAAAATTATTGAAATCTAAAGGGAGAGGATAAAATGAAACAAAAATATAAAAAAGTGATATTACTTATAACAGTCTGCCTGGCAGGTATTTGTATGGTTAACTACTCTGCCCAAAGCCAAACTAAAATAGATGAGCTGCAAAAAAGTAGAGCATTCACTACCACACAGCTGGTAAGACCAACTAACGAAAATAATAATGCAAAGGTTACCCAAGGAGCCGGAGCAGATACAATTATAAATGGTGATATTGAAGCTGTCCAAAATGGTATACTAGAAAAGAATGCTTATGAAGATATTAATAAATTAATGAAACAATACTATGCTGCTAAGCTAAGTAATAAAATGAGTGATTTTGAACCATTGGTAAATAGTACAGATTACATAAACATAAAAGACAATGGCAGAAGAACCAAATATATTGAGAGTTATGACAATATTACTTGCTATACAAGACAAGGTTTACAAGAGAAATCCTTTATTGTTTATGTTTATCATGAGACAAAGTTTAAGGATATTAATACAGTTGCACCTGGATTAGATAGATTTTATGTGAAATTAAAAGATAATAATGAGCCATATATATATTTTGGTGATGTTGAAAAAGAAACTATCAGGTATATGAAAGAAACCGATGAAACGGAAGAAGTGCTAGATTTGGTTTCTAAGGTAAATGAAC
>DMJQ01000038.1 GCA_003457065.1 Clostridiales bacterium | reverse complement strand
TTCAAAATATACGGTTTTTATCATACTAATTCATTGTTTTACTGTAAACCATCAAGGTAATATGCTGTTTAGACTGTATTTGAATATTTAAAGAAAAACGTGTTTATATTAGAATGTCAAGAATACTGCTTTGTATCAAATTTTTTTATAAGTTTATATTATACTAAGCCTTAACCATTATATACAAATATGCAGAAAAAGTAAATTCTTAAAATTATTTAAGGCTATCGTAAATTTCTCATAAAGAAGGAATAAAAGCCTATTCACTAAAAACTCAAAAATGGATTTCCGCAGAAAACGGTACATATTTGCGTCTAGGTGAATATAGAACTCTGTTACTGTTTAATTTTAAATTTACTATAATTCTCTTGTATAAAGAAATTATCTTTTCAGATATACCATAGGGACTTTTAATAAAAGCCCCCATGGTAGTTAAAATATTATTTAAATGCCTCGTCAATCGTTTTATTGATTAATTCGTCTTCCGGAATGAAAGGAAGCGTAATATGGCCTTCGCCCTTATATTTTTCATTGTATAAAAGAGCTGTGGAAACAGAGTTTTCATTTCTTGCCCAGCTTCTTCTTGCGATACCGCCCATAACGTCCCACATTAAAGAAGACTTAATGATATCGTCTACTCTCTTGGAGCCGTCAAGGACAAGGCCGAATCCGCCGTTTATGGATTTTCCGATGCCTACGCCGCCGCCGTTATGAAGGGCAATTAAACTCATGCCTCTTGCGGCATTTCCGGCAAAGCAGTGGATTGCCATATCCGCCGTCACATTACTTCCGTCATAGATGTTTGATGTTTCCCTGAAAGGCGAATCCGTTCCTCCCGTGTCGTGATGATCTCTTCCTATCATTACCGGGCCAACTTCACCCTTTCGTACCATATCATTGAACTTTAACGCAATGTCTCTTCTTCCCAATGCGTCCTGGTACAGAATTCTCGCTTGCGTCCCTACAACAAGCTTATTTTTTTCGGCATCTCGTATCCATATATAGTTGTCTCTGTCCTGCCCTCTGCGGTTAGGGTCAATAACAGACATGGCAGCATGGTCTGTCTTTCTTAAATCTTCAGACTTGCCGCTGAGGCACACCCACCTGAAAGGTCCGTAGCCGTAGTCAAAAAGCATAGGTCCCATTATGTCCTCAACATAGGACGGGAATATGAAACCTTCACTTGTATCTTCTCCGTTTTTTGCAATCTCTTTAACCCCCGCATCAAAGACTGCCTTCATGAATGAATTGCCGTAATCAAAGAAATAGCTTCCTCTGTCAACCAACGTTTTAACTGCCCTGAAATGCTCAGCCAGTGACTTGTCAACCAGTTCTGCGAATTTTTCCCTGTCTGTATTTAAAAGTTCCGTTCTTTCTTCAAACGTCAAACCCTTTGGGCAGTAGCCGCCGTCATAAGGAACATGGCAGGAAGTCTGATCCGATACCAAATCCACATGAATGTTTTTATCAATGGCATACTCCAATAAGTCAACAATATTTCCGTGGTACGCAATTGAAATCGTTTGTTTTTTGTCCAGAAACTCCCTGGCTGTATCAAAGGCTTCCTTCAGGCTGTCGGTTACTTTTGATACCCAGCCTTGTTTCAGCCTTGTTTCGATTCTTGAATAATCAACCTCAGCAATAATTCCAACGCCGTTTGCAATTTCCACTGCCTTTGGCTGAGCCCCACTCATTCCGCCAAGACCCGATGTAATGAACAAATGTCCCGCCAGATCCTTATCGGTTGGAATTCCCAGTTCCTTTCTTCCCGCATTTATTAAGGTGTTAAATGTGCCATGAACAATTCCTTGCGGCCCGATATACATCCAGCCTCCGGCAGTCATCTGCCCATAGCTGGAGCATCCCATGGCAGTTGCCTTTGCCCAGTCGTGAGGATTGTCAAACATACCTATCATAAGCCCGTTGGACAATATTACCCTTGGGCTTGTTTTATGCGATTTAAACAATCCCAGCGGATGCCCCGACATAATAGCCAGTGTCTGCTCGTCCGTCAGCTGCTCCAGATATCTTTTGATCAGCCGATACTGCATCCAATTTTGGCATACCTGTCCCGTTTCACCATAAGTGACAAGCTCGTACGGATACAACGCAACATCGTGGTCTAAGTTGTTGTCGATCATAACCTGGAAAGCTTTTCCCTCTATGCAGTTTCCTTTGTACTCATCGATTGGTTTACCGTAAATTCTTTCCTTGGGCATGAACCTGTAGCCGTAAATCCTGCCCCTCGTCATCAATTCGTCCAAAAATTCCGGTGCCAGCTTTTCATGAAGACTTTCAGGCACATACCTCAGCGCATTTTTCAGTGCCAGCTTTATTTCTCTTTCGTTTAGCGTAAGCTCTCTCTTTGGAGCTCTTCTGACGTCTTCCTTAAAAACCGGATATTCCGGCATTACGTCATCTAATTTAATTGTCATTGCTTTTGATATGTCTAAATTATTTATCATAACACACCTCCAATTATATATTAATTATAAAACCCGTGCGTCGATAATTCGTCTAAATTTAAGATTAGTTAAAGACTTTCTATTTATAATAAATTTAAGCTAATAAGTAATGACTTATTACTTACCCTCTCCCCCTTGTTTTTTTATAAATATCTGTTAAGCCTTACGTGCGTTGTAAGGCTTAATTTTTTGCCTGCCCTAACCCAGTTTTTCCGACCGTGAGGGAGTGAACAAATCGGTGATGGAGCCTGCAGCCATGCCTAACAAATTCCCTGATATGCAAAAATCCAACATACATTATATTTACTCGTTGATAATTTCTATTTTTTAGTATATCATTAAGTTAACATATAATTCGAGGAAGTAAAATGAATGTTATTTCAGTAAAATTGCTTGGAAATCCTTCAGTAAANNATTATGTCTGCGCAAACAAAAAAATAACCCGTGAAGAAGCAATAAATATGTTCTGGGCAGACTCAAACGAAGAAACAGGACGAAAAAATCTAAGAGATGCACTGTACAAAATAAAAGCAAGCATCCACGAAAATATTTTTGCCCCGTCAAAGTCCACAATAGAATTTTCGGACGAGTTTGTTGTCGAAGCAGATACCGACACAATAACAGAATCAAATGCAGTTAATTCATACGGAGGAGATTTTCTTTTAAACTTTTTCATTAAAAACTGCTACGACTTTGAAAGCTGGGTGCAGGAAAAAAGAAATTATTACAAAGATATATACATAAAATCAGTGCAAAACAAGGTGAATGAGCTGGTAAGCGTCAGTGACTTCTTAAGCATTGAGAAATACGGAAATATCTTAATAAAAAACGATCCCTACAACGAAAAAACATACCGTTATCTGATGAAAATTTATGCCTTGTCCGAAGATTACAATAAGGCAATAAAGCTTTACTATGAACTCTCGGATGCTTTAAAACAGGACCTTGACGTTGAGCCGGAACTTAAAACCAAAAAAATCTTCAATGAGATATTGGATTTAAAAAACACAATCGCTTCCGATCAGTACAGCGGTTATGCAAATTTGAAAAACAGAGTTGAAAACCTGACTGATTTTTATACCATGTACCACGAAACGTGCCCGGTACTGTCTTCCGATACGATTGATGCATTAAGCTCTTTAAACATCAGCGATATTGAGTCTGAGCTTAAAAACATTGAAAAAGATCTGTCCGACATAGACAATCTGGATACGGAATACATTAAAATTAAAATGGAAGCATCCTACCTGGCGGGAAGATATCATATATCCGTCGGTGAATATGACAATGGCATTAAAAATATCAGGATAAGCATCAAGTTTGCACATAAGCTCGGCAATCTGATTTACCTTTTAAACGGCTTCAAGCAGATGATATTTTATGCCATACAGACAGACAGCAATGAAATAATGCATGAGTATATTGAAAAGTGTCTGAATGTCCTTGACAAAAAAGACATAATCGAAGAAAGAGGAATAATTTTAAGATTAAAAGGCCTTTACCTGATTAAAACAGAAAACTATACGGAAGCCGCACGTGTGCTTAATGAATCCATCAACATATTTTCAAGCCTGAATAAATTCAGCGGCAAGTACGGTGTCAGCATTTCCGCAAGCTACAATTATCTGGGTCAAATGAACAAAGATTTGGGTAACTTCGAAGATGCATACGATTATTTTGCAAAGGCAATCAACATATGTATTGAAAACTCGGTTGTTAAGGGATTGGAAATTTTTTATTCAAATGCCGGGCAAGCGCTTTACAGTATGGGAAAGTTTAATGAATCTGAGGATTTAATAAATAAATCCATTGAATATTTCGATAAATTCAATGTAATCTGGGGCAGGGATTTTGCGGAATACTACAAGGCATTGCTGGAAATAAAAAAAGGGAATTATGATGATGCTAAAGTCCACTCCCAAAAGGCATATGAACTTGCAAAAAAACTAAACAATCCAAAATCCCTGAGTTTAATNNATTCACAAAATACAAGCTGTGTAATATGCTGGAAGTATAAATAATGCGGTAAAGCAATACTAAGCGGATAAATATTCATTAAATATTTTTATTTTCGATGAAATTATAGAAAATCCCAATGAAATGAATCGTTTTTATTTTCTTTAAAATAATTACTTTTTCCGTTGAAATGCAGCCATCGTTAATTTTCGCTANNTCATGACCGTTCATTATTAGTCTTATCGAATTAATTTTTTATATTAGGAATATTTTGTAATCAATTGTTTCTGTGGTGTTCTTCGTATTTTTGGAACAATTTTTGACACATGATATTAACAAGCAGTATAAATAAAATATAAATAACCGATTCTACGGGTTTTTCAAAAAATGAGCTTACATTTGCGCCTATAAATGCAAGTGATAATATCATTATAAATTTTGAAGGAAGCAAAATCGCTAAAAAATGCTTAGTGCTCATATTTGCAAGCGCGGCTGTTCCGCTGATTAAAAAGGACGGCGTAAACGGAAAACAGTACAAGAAAAAAAGAACCGCCAGGTTTCTTTTTTTAATCTTCTTCAAGGTTCCACAGTACTTGCTGTTTTGTATTTTTTCTTCAAATCTTTTTCCTCCGACTTTTCGTATCAGCAGAAACAAAAGAAAAGAACCGATGCAATTTCCGATCCATGAATAAAGATAGCCAAAAAAGAATCCGAAAGCCGCAACATTGATTATTACAAATCCGACCAGAGGTAATATGGGAAAAAACGCTTCAATTATGGGAAGAAGCACACCTGCTGCCGGTCCTATCCGTTCAACATATTCTAATATAACAGAAAAATTTTCATATTCCATAACTGCACCACCATAACTAATACATTTAATATGCCCTGTTTTTTTATTCTGATTTATTTTTTATAACTTATTTTCAATCGTAATTTACCAAATTTTTAATATGGGCTTGATTATTTTAAAATATAAAATATAATAAAATTGTAGCAGTAGCAATAAGATAAACAGAAAGGATATCATTATGAAATATTTTATCGGAGCTTCCATTCCCGAAAATTATAAAAATAAAATTGAAATGCTTCGTGCGGAATTCAGGTTCCTGACAACAGAGCCACACATTACCATAGTTCCGCCGCCCGCACTTCCTGATGACGACGGCTTTATTAAGGANNCTAAGGAAGTCATTGAAGTATGCAGGAAAACCGAAACATTTGACATTAAGCTTAATAATCTCGGACAATTCGGCAACCGCGTTTTATATGTAGGTGTCTACTCTCCCAGACTGATAAATTTATACGAAAATATTTTTGAGGCCTTGTCCCTTAAAAAAGAAAAAAGAGGGTACACTCCTCATTTGACAGTTATAAAGCAAAGACCTAAGAGACCGGTGGACATAGAACAAGCAAAAAAAAGGGCACATATCAAATTGATCCCTTCCATTGAATATACGCTGAAATCCATAACAGTATACCATCAGCCCAGAGAACGGTTCATATACGTCCCCTATATGGAAATACCGCTTGGAAGATAGTAAAGCTGTCGAGCAATAGAACAGCAATATTTCAATTGCCGCTCTATTGCCCGTAATATTAGTTAAGTCTGTCTTCTATAAGCTTTGCCAGTCCATTGGCATAAATATCCAACTCTTCCTTGTCTTCGCCTTCAATCATTACCCTCACCAGAGGCTCTGTTCCCGAAGGCCTTATTAAGACTCTTCCGTTTCCGTTGAAGTGCTCTTCTATTTCCTCAATCTTATTTTTGATTACTTCATCTTCTAAATAAACTTTCTTTTTTTCTTCCGAGACATGTGCATTTACCAGCACCTGCGGCATTTCTTTCATAATGCCCGCAAGTTTTGAAAGCTTTGCATTTTTCTCCTTCATCACGCTTAAAAGCTGTATGGCGGTAAGAAGTCCGTCTCCTGTTGTGTTGTAATCCAGGAATATAATGTGTCCGGATTGTTCCCCACCGATCGAATGATGGCCTTTGAGCATTTCTTCCAGCACATATCTGTCTCCGACCTTTGTTTTTACTAAATTAATATCCTTTTCTTTCAAACATATGTCAAGCCCCATATTTGTCATTACGGTTCCAACAACCGTGTTGCTTTTCAACATGCCTTTTTCCTTCATGTGTGAGCCGCATATGGCAAGCACGTGGTCTCCGCTGACAATGCTGCCGTTTTCGTCTGCGGCTATAAGTCTGTCGGCATCGCCGTCAAATGAAAGGCCCGCATCGGCTCCTGTTTCCAGAACAAGCTTTTGTATTTCCTCAGGCTTTGTTGAGCCGCAATTTACGTTTATATTAATGCCGTTCGGGTCATTGTGAATCACATAGACCTGAGCTCCCAGCTCCTGCAAAAGTTCGGGTGCCGCTTTATAAACAGCTCCGTTTCCGCAGTCAACCGCTATTTTTAATCCTTTTAAATCTACATCAATTGTATCTTTTAAAAAGTCCATGTACTTTCTTACGGGATTTTCAATCCTTATTTTTCTTCCCACTTCACCTGCAACAGGCATGAAGTCTATATCTAAATTATTGAGTATGTATTCCTCTATGGACTCCTCCATTGTATCAGTTAATTTTAAACCATTGTCGTTAAAAAACTTTATTCCGTTATATTCAACTGGATTGTGGGATGCGGTAATCATTACTCCGCCGTCCGCATCAAGCATCTTTATCATGCATGCAACGGCAGGTGTCGGTAAAATTCCAAGGTACAGAACATCCACGCCTGCAGAATTCAGGCCTGACGACAATGCGCCTTCAAGCATGTCTCCCGAAATTCTTGTATCCATTCCCACAACCATCTTAGGTCTTTTCTTTCCTTTCGTTAAAAAATAACCTCCTATACGGCCCAGCTTATATGCTAAATCCGGTGACAAATCCTTATTCGCGATGCCTCTTACACCATCGGTCCCAAACAATTTACCCATAATTCCTCCATAAAAAAATTACTTCGCTTATATTTAAAAATTACATTATGTATTCTACCACATTTTAATCCAAAAAAAAAGATGCCCTAACCCTATTTTTTCGACCGGAGAGAGAAAAAAATAGCGGTAGGTCAAACGCAACAAGCACCAAATTTGTGCGACGTAAGGAGCAAACAAATTTGAGCTGCTTGACTTCACCTCCCAATATATGCGACCGGAGGGAGCAGATATATTGGTGAGTGAGACTGGAGATGCCCTAACCCTATTTTTCAGAGTCTTTTTTCTGAAAAACAGAGTCAGGGCATTTCTGTAATATATTAATATTGATGATACCAGTCTGTTCTGTGCTCGCCGACTTCATTGAAATTATACGGTGTTTCCTGATAAATTATATTTATCCAGTTTTTAAACAACAGGTTGGCATGGCTCCTCCATTTGACAAAAGGAGTTTTAGACGGATCATCATTGGGATAATAGTTCATAGGAATATTAATTTCTTTTCCCTGGCTTATATCCCTGTCATATTCTTTTTTCAGTGTAAAAGCATCGTACTCCGCATGCCCCATTATAAATATCCTGCTGTAATCATCCGTTACAGCAATATGAACACCTGCGTCCTCGGACTCCGCCAGAACTATCAATTCATCAACTGTTCTTATGTCCTCAGCCTTTATTTCAGTATGCCTCGAATGAGGTACATAAAAAATATCGTCGAATCCGTTCAGAAGCATGCATGTATCATGCTTCTTCTCGTGCTCAAACACGCCGAAGATTTTTTTATCAAGCGTTCTTTTTTCAAGTCCGTAGAAATAATGCATCGCTGCCTGTGCTCCCCAGCATATGAACATGGACGATGTGACATTGTTTGTGGAAAAGTCAAGTATTTCCTTGAATTCTTCCCAATAATCAACATCTTCAAATTCCATGAGCTCCACAGGTGCTCCCGTTACTATCATGGCGTCGTATTTTTTATTCTTTATGTCCTTAATACTTTTGTAAAAATTATTCATGTGACTTTCTGATATGTTTTTTGATTTATGAGTATTAGTGTGAATGAATTCAACGTTTATCTGTATCGGTGAATTGGAAAGAAGCCTTACAAACTGTGTCTCCGTTTCTATTTTTGTACGCATAAGGTTGACAAGGACTATTTCAAGCGGTCTTATATCCTGTGTTTCAGCTCTTTCACAGTTCATTACGAAAATATTCTCATCCTTCATTGTCTTATATGCAGGAAGATTTGATGGTATTATTACTGGCATATTGATTTTCCTTTCTGATTATTCTGATATTTGCGGCATATAAAAACCCTCTTTGAAGAAGAGGGTAATTTTATGCCTCTCCTCATCTTCCAAAGAAATAAATACTTTGTCGGACTTAGCACCTTTCAGTTAACTGTAGGTTGCCGAGACTTCACAGGGCCGATCCCTCCGTCTCTCNNATAAAATATATTTGTCAATACTATTTGCCGATCCCGAAGAAAACATTCTCCGGACTCAGAAAACTCAACACCAAAATCATATAGCTCTCATAATGGCAATTTACGAAGCGCTGACTGCACTTATCGAAGACAGGTTCATATAAAAGTCTTCATACTTTTGGCTTACATCGACGTCATTAAATTCTGCGGCCTGTTTCATTTCTTCATATATTAAATCCGCCATAAGATTAAAGTTTTCCATAAGATCTTTTTTATGATATTCGTCATATGTAAATTCTTCATATCTGCCGCCGTGCCACAGATTAAAATATTTAATAATAAAATTATAACACTCGCTGTGAGTTTTAACGAAGTCATAAATACTTAAAAATAAATATTTTTCCTTGCACTTTATATTGTACATTCCCAGCAGCGTAAAACATGATTTTTCCTTATTTATCTGGATATTGCCTTCAATGCATCCTACTATGGATGCCCAAAAATTACGGTCGTCCGTTTTATCGAAATCAGAAATTTCAATGTACTTTTCAACTTCAAATTTAATCACTGTAATTTTACTGTTTACCATATATTTACCCCTATAGCTTGTTATATATATATAATAAATCTAACTTTACAATTTGTCAATATTTATATGAATAATTTACATATTGTAAATTTTTGTTGTTTTTTATCATTTAATACATTATAATGTAAACAAATATACCTATAAGGACTGACATATATGAAAACAGGTGAAAAGATTCGTTATCTCCGTACTAAAAATAATATTACTTCTAAGGAACTGAGCAAAATATTAGATATTTCTGAATCTTCAATTTCCTTGTATGAAAACGGCAAACGAACACCGAGTATTGAACTTATAATAAAAATTGCGAATTTTTTTAATGTATCAACTGATTTTCTATTAGGAGTATCCAATAATCCCATAAAAGTATCTCAATATGATTCAGAAATCGATTTTTCTGAAATATTAGAAGATATCATTACCTTTTTAAACACTCAGAATTACGTAGTATTCGACGGTAAAGACGTTGAGGGCAATATGGTATTAATTCTAAAAAAAAATTTGAATTGTGTTTTAGAGAACATGCGTTTGTTGATAAACATGTAATTCAGCCTGCTAATGCAATCTCCGTCAATAATAACATATCTTCCTAATCATTTAAAATTGAAAAATCAGCTCAAAACTGGTATAATCATATGGTATTTTATCTTTATGACTGAGAAAGGAATGCTACTATGATAATTTTATCATGCAATGATGTTTCAAAGGCTTATGTGGTTGATAATATTATTGAAAATATATCATTTACGATTAATGATAATGAAAAAGTAGGTCTTATAGGTCTGAATGGTGCAGGCAAGACTACCTTATTTAATATATTGACAGAAAATCTGGAACCCGATACCGGCGAAATATTTAAGGCAAAGGGAAAAAAGCTTGGTTATTTAAAACAAAACACAAATATTGAAAGTGATAAGAGCATTATGAATGAAATGCTCACTATTTATTATGATGTGATTAAATTGGAAGAAGAACTTCATAAATTATCTCACAAAATCGGCAGTTTCACCGAAAACGACGATCAGAAAGAGCTTGAAGCTCTTATGGACACCTATACCAAACTGAGCGAACGTTTTGAAGAAGCAGACGGTTACAGTTTTAAAAGCTTGATCAAAGGCGTTCTTAAGGGACTTGGTTTTTCCGAAAGCGAATTCGACAAGCCGGTCAGCCTGTTAAGCGGCGGCCAGAAAAGCAGGGTGATGCTTGCAAAGCTCCTGTTGGAAAAAGCCGACATCCTTCTGCTGGATGAGCCCACAAACCATTTGGATATTGAAGCAATTTCCTGGCTTGAAAAATATATCAAGGATTTTAAGGGCGCGGTAATAGTCATATCCCATGACAGGTACTTTCTGGACAACACCGTAAACAGAATTTTTCTTATGGAAAATAAGAATTTAAAAGCATACAACGGAAATTATTCTGAATTCATGAAAAAAAGAAAAGTGGAGCTTGAGCAGAAAACAAAACAATATGAGGAATATGAAAAGGAAATAGAACGTCAGGAAGAAATGATCCGCCGCCTCCATGCTTACGGAAGCAAGCGAAATATAAGGCAGGCATTCAGCAGACAAAAAGCTTTGGACAAAATAAAAAAGGTAGATAAACCCGCGCCGGACAGCAAGAAAGTAAAACTCAGATTCACTCCGAAAGTAAAAAGCGGCAGAGATGTTCTAAAAGTTGAAAATTTATCTGTCGGATTTGACGGACACACGGTTTTTAAAGATATCGGAATGAATGTATACAAAGGTGAAAGGGTAGGTATAATAGGCCCCAACGGAATAGGAAAATCCACGCTTCTTAAAGTTATTGCCCATAAAATAACTGATTACGGCGGAACCGTTAATTTGGGACACTATGTTAATATAGGCTATTATGATCAGGAACAGACCAATCTGGACAGCGAAAGCACCGTAATAGATGAAATCTGGGATTACAACCCCGAACTCAACTATTATGACATACGCACAATGCTGGCACAGTTTTTATTTAACGGCGACGACATGTACAAAATAATCGGAGACCTGAGCGGCGGTGAGAAAAGCAGGCTGTCACTGCTTAAACTTATGACATCAAAAGCAAATTTCCTGCTGATGGATGAGCCCACAAACCATCTTGACATTGACTCAAAGGAAGTTTTGGAAGATTCCCTTTTAAATTATGACGGAACCGTGCTCGTGGTATCCCATGACAGATACTTCCTCAACAAAGTGGTCAATAAAATTTATGATATGTCAAGTGACGGCGTGTTTCAATACCTTGGAAACTACAGCTACTATCTTCAAAAGAAAGCAGAGCTTGATGAAACCGACGAAGAAGTAACCGTTACTAAAACCAAGACGCAGCTGAATGCCGAAAAGAAAAAGGAACGCGAAAACATTAGGGACAGGCAGCAGCGTGAAAAAACAATAAAAAAACTGGAAGAACAAATCGAAATGCATGAAAATAAAATTTCTGAATTAGAACACCTATTATGTCAACCATCGACATATGATGACAAAGTTCTAATTATCGATTTAAATGAAAAATTAAACACCTTCAAGAGCGAATTGGAAATTTTGTACACTCAATGGACTGAGATTTTAGAAGATTAAAAAAAGTTATCCACGTGTTGTTAATAAGTTGTGGATAACTTTTTAGCAATATTACTGTATCAACAGCTTTATCCACAGCTGTGGATAACTTTTTTTCAGTTATCTGTTAATCATTTTGCAAGTTCTAAATTTGGCATTGCATTTAGTGAAGATTCTGAAAATTCATTTTTTAAATATTTATAATATCCCGCACAGCCGATCATAGCCGCATTATCTGTGCATAAAACAGCTGATGGTTTCACAAATTTATAATTATTCTTTAAGCACTCCTCCTGAAGCATTTTCCTCAAACTGCTGTTTGACGCAACGCCTCCTGCAAGTGCAACCGTTCTGCAGTTCTTCATCTTAGCCGCTTTTATGGCTTTTAACACAAGGACTTCCACAACGGCTTCCTGAAAACTTGCCGCAACATCCTCCACTACTATTTCTTCGTTTTTCTGACGGCTGTTGTGAATATAATTTAACACCGATGATTTTAAACCGCTGAAGCTGAAATCCAGCGTATCATCATTAATAACGACTCTCGGAAATTTGATAGCATCTTTATTCCCTGATTTTGCGGCTTTGTCTATCAACGGTCCTCCCGGATATCCCAGGCCTATGGCTCTGGCGATTTTGTCAAAAGCCTCTCCTGCCGCGTCGTCTCTTGTTTTGCCCAGCACCTCATATTCTCCGTGATCTTTCACATACACAAGATGAGTGTGTCCTCCTGATGCAACCAGGCATACAAACGGCGGCTCCAGGCTTTTGTCTTCTATAAAGTTCGCGCTGATATGACCTTCTATATGATTGACTCCTATCAGCGGTTTATTCCACGCATATGCAAGTCCTTTCGCAAAATTAACTCCCACCAGCAATGCTCCAACTAATCCCGGACCGTATGTTACCGCAACCGCATCTATATCTTCGGCACTTACATGAGCCTGTGTCAGTGCCTGTGCAACTACATCATTTATATTTTCAATATGCTTCCTTGAAGCAACCTCCGGAACCACTCCTCCGAATTCTTTGTGTATTTCGATTTGAGATGATATTATATTAGACAGAACATTTCTGCCGTTTTCAACTACCGCCGCAGCTGTTTCATCACAAGATGATTCTATGGCAAGTATCAATACATTTTCCTTCATTTTTTCCTCCGTTTCTGCAATTGTTTTGATTATACTGCAAAAAAATTTGTAGTGCAACTGTTTTACAATCGATACGCCTCTAAAGAATAACAATTGACAAAACATTCCTGATAATATAAAATATAGTAGAAATATAAAGACAGACTGATAATTACGGTCTGTTTGCATAATTTTATATTCAATAAAAAAAAGGGAGGCTGAAAGATGTTAAAAAAAGCATTTTGGGTAGTACTAAGTTTAACTATGGTATTTATCCTTGTTTCGTGCACTCAGGTAAACGATTCCAACGCAGGTGATGCGGGTGCAAAATNNCCGGAACCGTGTCCCAGGGAGAAGACGAACTTCGAGGGGCAGAGGCCATGATTGAAAAATATGGGGACGCCGATCAAGGCGGCATGATTAAACATGTTACTTACCCAGATAACTTCATGCAGGAAGGCGAAACTACCATTGCACAAATCGTCGGATTGTCTGATGATCCTGATATGAAAGCAATTGTAGTAAACCAGGCTGTTCCGGGNACCGTTGCGGCATTTAAGCAAATCCGTGAAAAAAGACCTGACATATTGCTTCTTGCAAACTCTTCGCAGGAAGACGTTGCCATGATAGAAGGCGCCGCAGATCTGGTTGTGGATCCGGATAATATCAACAGAGGATATTTAATGATATTAGCCGCTAAGAAAATGGGAGCAAAAACTTTCGTACATATTTCTTTCCCGAGGCATATGAGTATCGAATTATTGTCTGAAAGAAGAAATATCATGGAAGAAGCATGCAAAGACTTAGGACTTCAATTTGCATTTGAAACAGCTCCTGACCCGATGAGCGACGTAGGAATACCGGGAGCACAGCAGTTCATACTTGAACAAATGCCTGCCTGGGTTGAAAAATATGGCAAAGATACAGCTTTCTTCGCAACAAATGATGCTCAGACAGAACCGTTATTGAAAATGGTTGCAGAACTTGGCGCAATATTTGTAGAACCGGATTTACCTTCACCTATAATGGGATATCCTGGAGCTTTCGGTATTGAATTAAAAGAAGAAGCCGGAGACTGGCCAGCAATACTTAAAAAGGTTGAGCAAGCTGTAGTTGATGCAGGCGGCGGCAAAAGAATGGGTACTTGGGCTTATTCTTACGGATACACCGCAACTCAGGCATTAGCCGAATACGGCAAACAGGTAACAGAAGGAACTATGCAGAAGGATAATCTTGACGATGTTCTGAAAGCGTTTTCTATGTACACTCCGGGATCTGAATGGAACGGATCGTTATTCTATAATAAAGTTACCGGCCAGGAAGCCAAAAATCACGTAATGATATATCAGGACACTTATGTATTCGGACAGGGATATATAGGAAATACGAAAGAAACAGTTCCCGAAAAATATAAAAACATAAAATAATCAACATTAATAAATCTTAAATTTATGGAACGGCCTGTACAGACCGTTCCATATGCATTAATGATAAGAGGTGAATCCATGACCGAAACAAATGTATTGCTTCAAGTAACAGGCGTAGGAAAGAAGTATAATGAAAATGTAGTATTAAAAGATGTAAGCTTCAAATTGGATAAGGGTAAGATACTGGGTTTAGTCGGTGAAAACGGAGCCGGTAAATCCACCCTGATGANNATTTATTTTGACGGTAAAAAGATTAACTTCAGTAGTCCTGTGGATGCATTAAATGCAGGAATCGGTATGGTGCACCAGGAATTTTCCCTCATACCCGGATTTTCGGTAGCCGAAAATATTTTATTAAATATGGAAAAGACCAAATCCAGCATCATCTCCAAGACTTTCGGGCAGCAATTTGAAACTCTTAATATGCCTGAAATAAAAAAAGAAGCTCAGGAAGCCATAGATCTATTAGGAGTCTCCCTGAATACGGACTCTCTGGTATCAGATATACCTGTAGGTTATAAACAGTTTATTGAGATAGCCCGTGAAATAAAGCGTGAACAGGTTAAACTCATAATACTTGACGAGCCTACTGCCGTGCTCACTGAGTCTGAAGCTGATATACTCCTTAAATCAATGAAGCGCCTGTCTGATATGGGTGTTTCAATAATCTTTATCTCTCACAGGCTTCGTGAAATAACCTCTGTTTGCGATACTATGGTGGTTCTCAGAGACGGGTATGTTGTGGTGGAAGGTCCGCTTGACGGAATCGACACAAGACAGATAGCCAAGTGGATGGTCGGCAGGGATATCGACAGCAAAAAAGAGCAGCAAGCACCTGTATCTGAAAAAGTAGAAACTGACATTATTTTTGAAACAAAAAACCTGTGGGTAGATATGCCGGGAGAAGTTATTAAAGATGTATCACTAAAAGTCCACAAAGGTGAGATTTTAGGAATAGGAGGACTTGCCGGGCAAGGTAAACTTGGTTTCCCTAACGGAATTATGGGAATTTTTGAGTCCGGTGGAGAAGTATTCTTTGAAAATAGACCTCTCCCCCTCAATAATACACTGGAAGCACTGAAAAGAGGCATATCCTTTGTATCAGAAGACAGACGAGGCGTAGGACTGCTTCTTGACGAACCAATCGACTGGAATATAACATTTAATGCAATGCAGGTTCAGAACAGGTTTATTAAGAGTTATTTAGGTGGACTTTTCAAGCTCAGGGACGAAAAATCCATGAAGCAGTGTGCCCGTGAATATATAGACCAGTTGGAAATCAAATGCACCAGTGAAAAACAACTGGCACGCAATCTCTCGGGCGGCAATCAGCAAAAGGTTTGCCTGGCAAAGGCATTTGCTACAAAACCTAAACTTTTACTTGTATCCGAGCCTACAAGAGGCATCGATGTAGGCGCTAAGGAACTGGTTTTAAATGCATTAAGAAAATATAACGAAGAAAATAATACGACCATAATTATTGTTTCTTCCGAACTGGAGGAGCTAAGATCTATATGTGATCGAATTGCCATCATATGTGAAGGTGAGATATTCGGAATTTTGCCTCCGGATGCCGATATAACCGAATTCGGATTATTGATGTCCGGAGAATACAAGATTAGTGAAGAAGGTGAAAAAATATGTCTGCTATAAATAAAGATATGTCTGCTAATAAAAATGTGTCTGTTATAAATAAGTTTATTCAAAACTTCGGTTGGCCGCGTATTATTATAGGATTATTTCTTTTGGCTTTATTTATTGCGGCTCCTTTTTTCGGAGTCCGGGTTGATACTTCTAT
>DMJQ01000165.1 GCA_003457065.1 Clostridiales bacterium | reverse complement strand
ATTTTCGGTTGAAAGACGGAGTGCCTCAGGTGAAATTCGGTACGCTGGGTCTTTTCAGGTCAACGCAGATGCCGCCTGTTGAAGTTCATTTTGTTGAAAAAAATGACAGAAACGGTGTAGCTTTCGGAGCTAAGGGCTTGGGTGAAATAGTTGTTGTACCCGGTGCGCCTGCATGCCAGAATGCCTACTTCAAAAAAGACGGCATTTTCAGATATAAACTTCCTCTGGAAAAAACGGCATACAAAAAATAATGAGACGGCTTGTAATAAATGTCATCCGGAATCAGAGGATGACATTTATCGCAATTAGTAGTAGAATTGTAGCGGTGATATTATGAAAAAATTAAGTGAATTATTTAATATTAGGAAAGGCGACGTCGTTTCAATTGTGGGAAGCGGCGGCAAAACAACAATGCTGTTTAAACTGGCTGAAGAGCTGAAAGAACAATACAGGGTTCTTGTAAGTACAAGTACCAAGATAGGGAAGCCGTCGGAAGACAAATGTGATTATTTGTACATCGGCGTGGAAAGCTATATTAATCGCAGCGATTCAAATACGGATAAAAATGGCATAACAGTTGTATCAAAAGGTATAAATTTAGGAAATAATAAACTATTCGGCATAGACGATGAAGATTTGGATGTTTTAATCAATGATTTTGATATAGTTCTGTTGGAGGCTGACGGTTCAAGAAGGCTGCCTGCTAAGGGCTGGAAGGACAATGAGCCTCCCATATTGAAAAGAACAAATAAAACAATAGGAATAATACCTTCCGAAATTATTAACAAAAGAACAAGCAGTGACTTTATTTACGGATTTGATGAATTCAACAAATTAACTGATTACAGTGAATATGTGGATTTTGAAGCCATAGGAAAAATCTGTTCAAAAGAAAACGGACTGTTTAAAAATTCAAGGGGAAGACTATATCTGTATTTAAACAAAACGGATACAGAAGAAAAAATTATTCTCTCCAAGAAATTGTCTGGGTATCTGAAGGAATTTATCGTTGGCAGACCTTATGATTTTAAAATATGTGCCGGTTCTTTTAAAAAGGGTTCATATTATGAATGTTAGTGCAATAGTAATGGCTGCTGGTTTATCCAGAAGAATGAACAGGAATAAGCTGAAGATGAAAATAAACGATAAATATATTTTTGAATATATTTTGGACACAATCAAAAATTGCGATTCCTGTTTCAATGAGGTCATTGTCGTGACAAAGGACGATGATGTTTTAAAAAAATCCGGAGATCGGGGATATAAATGTGTAAAAAATGAAATGTCACACATGGGACAGAGCGTTTCCGTAAAACTCGGAATCGAAAATTCCGGGATGGCGGACGGATACATGTTTTTTGTGGCTGATCAGCCGTTTATTAAGGAAAGTACAATTAAAAGGCTGCTTGAAGAATTTGAAAAAACCCCGGATAGTATTGTTGTAGCGTGCTACAACGGGATTATCGGTAATCCCGTCATATTTCCGAGAATATTCAGAGAGCATCTTTTAAAACTGGAAGGAGATACGGGAGGCAGGATAATAATTAAAAATAGTCCTGACAAAACTATAAAAGTTCACATACAGTCTGATGATGAATTTATGGATATAGACACTATGGAGGATTATGTCGTGGCTGCAGAGAAGAAGGTGTCAGAATGAAAGGAGAAATTGTAATAGTCAAGAGCGGCGGAGATATTGCGTCCGGTGTTATTCAAAAGCTGCACAGATCAGGGTTCAGAGTTCTGGTGCTGGAGATAGGAAATCCAACGTCCATAAGGAGGACGGTATGTTTTTCCGAAGCTGTTTACAGCGGGAAGGCGGAAGTCGAAGGAATAACTTCTGTTCTTGTTAAAAATATTGATGAAATACACAGAGCATGGGACAGTGATTGTGTTCCCATATTTGTAGATCCAAAAGGAATATGCATAGATATAATCAGGCCTGTTGCCATTGTGGACGCAATAATTGCAAAAACGAATACGGGAATGCGCAGGGATCTTGCGCCCGTAACCATCGCCGTAGGACCCGGGTTCGAAGCTGGAAAAGATGTTGATGTCGTAATTGAAAGCAACAGGGGACACAACTTGGGAAGATTAATTTTTGAAGGTGCTGCAGAGCCAAATACCGGCAAACCTGGAAGCATTGCGGGATATGATGCAGAACGAGTTTTATATTCGCCGGATGACGGGATGATTACATTAAAACATGAAATAGGCGATACGGTCAAATGCGGCGATATAATAGGAACTGTTAACGGAACGATTATCGTTTCAAAAATAGACGGTCTGGTGCGAGGTTTAATCAGGGAAGGAACATGCGTAACCAAGGGTTTTAAAATAGGAGACATTGATCCCAGAGAAGAGCAGATTAAAAATTGTTACACAATTTCAGATAAAGCAAGGGCAATAGGAGGAGCTGTTCTTGAGGCTCTTATGATGGGAATGAGAGGTAGCGGTTTTATAGGCAATTGCTGAGTTGTCAGGCTGTGTGAGAGTATGAAGATTAAAAGCCATAATGGTTTTTAATCTTTTTCTTATTGTTAAAATATGATTTTTTTGTTACAATTTAGATAACAATGTCGAATATGTGTAAGGAGTCTGAGAATGGCCAAGGTAATTTCTATTTCAAATCAGAAGGGTGGAGTAGGCAAGACCACCACCACAGGAACTGTGGCAGCAGGTTTCAAGTTAAAAGGATATAAGGTTTTATGCGTGGATCTGGATCCACAGTCTAATTTAAGCTTTAGTTCGGGAGCTGAGACAGAAGACTGTCCCACGGTTTATGAAATTTTAAAGGGAGAGGCTAAGACTACATTTTCAATTCAGAAAATGCCTTCTTTCGATATCATTTCATCCAATATTTTATTAAGCGGTATTGAGCTGGAGTTTACACAAACGGGAAGAGAATACTTGCTTAAGGAAGCATTGAATACAGTCAGTGACAGGTATGACTATATATTTATAGACACACCGCCTGCGNNATTGAAAGTTGAAGGGATAGTGCTGACAAAGTATAACAAAAGAACAATTTTAGGGAGAGAAATTAAGGGCACGGCAGAATTAATAGCAGAACAGCTCAATACCAGTATATTTAATTCAACAATAAGATCAAGTGTTGCCATAATGGAGGCGCAGACGAATCAACAGGATATATATAATTACTCTCCGAAAAATGCTGTTGCCCGCGACTATAAGAACTTAGTAGAAGAACTTATTGAAAGAGGGTTATAAAATGGCAAAGATTAAAAAAACTTTTGACAGAGAATCGATGTACAAAAAAATAATGCCTACAAATCTGAGAAAAGATGTGGAGCATGCGCAGGACGAGCTTGATGCTTCAACTTCAAACCATACTGAAAGAAATACTTCCGGGGAAACATCTGTTTTTCAAAACAAAGAATTAAATCGTATAAGAGAAGAAAAAAGCGAAGTGATTTTGTACAATATTACGGAGAATTTTGTTCTTAGCAAACTTGAAGTGACTTTGAAAAAAATGAACTGCTGCAGGTGCGACCGCTGCAAGGAAGATATTGTGGCAATCGCTCTTAATAACCTTAAACCAATGTACATGGTAGCCACCAGAGAGTACATAGAACAAAAAATCCATGAGTTAAAGGATATGGGAAGTGAAGTGACTACAGAGGTAATAAAGGCTGTTCTGACTGTAAGAAAAAATCCAAGGCATTAATTTTATTTAATATTTTGCTAAAATTTTATTAAAATATGACGATATTATAATAAGAATATTATTACGAGGTGAGCTTGTGCAAGATAAAGTAAATAACTTATACGTTGAAAATTCAGATGAAGATACCCTAAGGAATAAATTCCTTACTTTTTTTATTGAAGACCAATTGTTTGGAATTTCTATCGCTGATGTCGTGCAGATAGTGGGAATGCAGGACATTACAAAAGTTCCGGAATTCCCAAGCTATGCAAAAGGTGTTATAAATCTGAGAGGAATTATAATACCTATTATTGATGTAAGGCTGAGACTGAAAAAAGAGGAAGCCGCATATAACGAAAGAACATGCATAATCGTTACAAATATCAACGGCTCATATATTGGGTTCATAGTTGATTCTGTCAATGAAGTAACCAAAATTTCTGAGGAGGATGTATCAGCACCTCCGCACATGGGGTCAGATTATGTTAACACATACATCACAGGTATTGCTAAAATTGAGAATACCATAGTATTAATTATGGACATTAAAAAAATGCTCAATGAAAAAGAAATTGAATTCATAACTAAAATTTAATAATAACGACACACAGGGGGTAACATTGACAAAATTTAAAAGGTCAAAGCTGAAAAAGGCAAAATCAGGTGAATCAAAAAGAAAATTCAAAATCAGCAATTTTAAAATAGCGTACAGATTAGGACTGTGCTTTGGTACTATTTTAATAATATTTGCAGTATCAATGGGTATTGCCCTCTTTAATATAAGTGATGTAGCATCAGATATCAATAGTTTCTATGACCACTGCTACGAAGTGGAAGCGCTGGCATGGAAGACAAAATTAGGGTTAAGCACTGCAGAAAAAGCAATTTACAAATCAACCACAACTTCCGGCAAAGCTCAGGTTATGGAATATACCGAAGAAATTACCAAAAGCATACAACTGGCAAATGAATCATTTGAACTGTTAAAGGTGGATTTATCGCAAGTTCCCACAGTGGTACAGAAAGTGGACAGCGAATTAAAGGAAGTCACAAAAACAAGCGGAGAGCTTGTAAATCTTCTGAATGAAGGCAGAAATGAAGAGGCTTTAAGTGTGTTAAATGATAAAGTGCTGCCTGTTATAGGTTCTATAAGTTATACAATGGATGAAGTCAGCAAAAATTTAGATATAGTTGCTAAAAATTTTGTTAAGACTTCAAATAAGGCAAGCAATAATTCAATTGTAGTAATTGCCGTAATGTTCCTGGCAGGTTTGATAATTGCGATTGTGTTCAGCGTATTGGTCACAAGGAATGTTACAAAACCCGTGAAGGAAATATCAGAAGCTGCAAATGCAATAAGCAGGGGAGAGTTAGAATATGCGGTAAAACATTCATCAGAGGATGAACTGGGCGAAGCGACAAAGGCAATAAGCGACACAATACAAAAACTTAAGTCATATGTAGGTGAAATTGATAGGGCGCTGAATGAAATTGCAAAAGGCGATCTGACAACATCTATAGAGATGGATTTCATCGGCGGGTTTGCTCCAATAAAAAGCTCGGTTGAGCAAATATTAACTTCTTTCAATGATACGTTGTCTAAAATTGACGAAGCGGCCGAACAGGTTTCAAGCGGTGCAAGTCAGGTTTCGGTAGGATCACAGGCATTGTCAGATGGTACATCTGAACAGGCAAGCTCAATTGAGGAATTGTCTGCAACAATAAACGAAATATCCGAACAGATTAAGCTTAATGCTGAAAATTCAAATAATGTAAGCAGAATAACTCAGGATGCGGCTCATGGAGTTGAAGAAAACAGCAAGCAGGTTGAGTTAATGACTCAGGCTATGTATGACATAAAAAAATCAACTAATGAAATCTCAAAAATAATTAAAGCCATTGACGATATAGCGTTCCAGACAAACATACTTGCATTAAATGCGGCTGTTGAAGCGGCAAGAGCCGGTTCGGCTGGTAAGGGGTTTGCGGTGGTTGCTGATGAAGTAAGAAATCTTGCGTCAAAAAGTGCCGAAGCCGCCAAGAGCACGGCTTACCTGATTGAAAATTCAATTAAGGCTGTTGAGAGAGGAACGAAGCTGGCTGATGATACCAAGGAATCCATTGATTCGATGGTGAAAGGTATAAGAGAATCAGTTGAACTGGTGGATGAAATTACGGAAGCATCCAATGTGCAGGCTGATTCAATAATGCAGATCACTATGGGAGTTGAGCAGATATCTGCAGTTGTCCAGACTAACTCTGCCACTGCACAGGAAAGTGCTGCGGCAAGTGAAGAACTCAGCGGTCAGTCAAGGCTTTTAAAAGAATTAGTAGAACAATTTGAACTGAAGTCATCTGAAGCTGCTGTGTAAAGAGGAGAGAAAATATGAATTATGATGGTAATATAGAAGAAATTGAAGAAATTGAAGAAATTGAATTTCCATGGCTGATTTTTAAGCTGAACAATAGTTTATACACTGTAAACAGTAAATTGATAACTTCCATAGTTATAAAGCCGGATGAAATCACTTTCGTTCCCAGTGTTGCGGACTATATTACAGGTCTTATACACCTGAGGGGAAATGTTGTTCCTTTAATAAGCCTGAAAAAACTGTTTAAGATCAAAACAGACGAGGAAAACGGCGATGTCAAAGAGTCTAAGGAAATGGTAATTGTATTGGAAAAAGACAATTCATTTGCAGGCCTTATTGTGGATGAAGTATTATCGGTAGAAAATATCACAGCTTTTGAAGAAACCGAAGAAATCAAGAAAATGTATAAGAACAGTTTCGTAAAAGGTGTGGCAAAAGGTCAGAAAAACAATGATGTACTTTTGATTTTAGATGAAGAAAGAATTACGAATATAGCATAAAAATATAAGTTGTACTAAATTTTTTTAAATTAATGACGATTATCATATTAGCAAATATATAAATAGGGGAAATTTTTATGAAAATCCAAAATATTAACAATTATATGAGTTACAAAAGCAGTTCTAAGACGATTAAGAACGAAAGATCGGCAAGGGAAAGAAAATACGATGTAATAGATATTAAAAGCAGGGTTGCCGATGAGAATGCGAGCTCAGATGTAGTTTCTGTTAAAAAAGATGTTGTATCGGCAATTAATAAAGAAACAACCGCAGACAAGCTCAGCAGAATAAAAAACAGCGTTGATGACAAATCCTATAATATAGACGTGGAAGAAATTGCACGAAGGCTATTAAGATAAGGGGTAGAATATGAATACATTGTATAATTTGCTTAAAGAAAATGCTCAGTTATATGGTAATTTTTTGGAATTGGAACATAAAAAATATGATGCTGTCATAAAGGCCGATATTAAAGCTCTGGATGAAATAGTTGCGAAAGAACAGGCTTATTACTTAAAGATGAGAGGTGCTGAGCAAAAAAGAGAACAGCTTTCAGAAGTGATGGGCTTTGGAGATAAAACCTTAAAAGAAATAATAGAATTATCAGACGATGAAGAAAAACCGCTGCTGAGTGATGCTTATAATGAGCTTAACGAATTAATCACAGAGGTAAAAAAAATAAACGGCATGTGCAAAACCCTTATTGAGGTAAGGCTCCATAGGGTGGACAAGGCAATGAGCCAACTGGGAGAAAAGGAAAATACATACACTGATATAGAACATAAACCAGGCAAAGCAAAAAGTCTGATAATTTCCAAAAAAATATAACGATGCGTAAAAACTCCCAACCTCATAATATTACCGATAATTATTGGAAATAGTGTTGGGTCTATCGCCTCGTTGAAATGCTGGGGTGTGTTTTCTGCACAACGCAAAAACATTTAAAATAAACTTTGTTAGATTAAGGAGAAACATATGCTTAGATCAACTTTTTTAGGATTTAGAACAGCCACAAGCGCATTAAAGGTCAACCAGAGCATAATGGATGTCGTAGGACAGAATATGTCAAATATTAATACAAGTGGTTACACCAGGCAACGCCTTGATATAAATTCTGTTGCTTTCAACACAAGGGATATCAAGTACGGACCGACGGGAGTAGTTATCGGACAAGGTGTTCAGGCTAATGGTGTGAGCCAGTACAGGGATGAATTCCTTGATTTGAGATACAGACTGCAGGCTGCTAAAGCGGGCAGCGAAGAGGTACAGTTAGAAGCGTTAAATGATTTAGAAAGTGTAATGGACGAAATTTCAACGGAAAAGTTAGAAGGTCAGTTCTCTGATTTGCTGGCTCAACTGCATTCACTGGCATCAAGCCCGTCAGACCCTGTTATGGAAGGTGTTGTGCGAACTTCCGCACAGATGCTGACGCAAATGCTCAATAATTATTCACAGCAGATAAATACGATCGGAGACCAGCAGCTGGAGTATCTCAGAGACGGAGCTCTGGTAAAGGTTAACCAGCTTATGGATAACATTGCAAAATTAAATAAGCAGATAAGGAACGACAACATAAGCGGCAATCCTGCACTTGAATTAAACGACCAGCGAAATATGCTCATAGATGAACTTTCAAGTTACCTTGATATTGAGGTTGTTGTTACACCGGAGTCCATCGGCGGCGGCAAAACAGTAGATGTGCTGTCGATAGAGCTGAAAGGCTCGGACGATGGGTCGGTTCCGAAGAAAAATATTAAACTGGTTGATAATGACAAACATGCGACGCTTGCCATGAATGATACGATTACGGATAAGGTGGCATTAAAGCTAACCGATACAGAAGGTAAGAATTTTGATGATGCAGATTTTAACTCAAACATAAAGGGCGGACAGATAGAAGGATATCTGAAATTCCTTAACGGAAAGGGTGATTTTGCCACATCGGCGACGGATCCTTTCGAAAATGCCAAAGGTGTCCTGTACTTTGAAAGTATGCTGGATACGCTGGCTCAAAAATTTGCGGAAGAAATGAATGAGCTGAATACAGAAGCCACAAAATTTGATGCGGATGGTAATCCGATATTTGGTGCAGACGGTAAGCTTGAAGACGGTATTTTAAAGCCTCTTTTTGAAGCAAGAGATAAATCCGGGAAGATTACTGCAGGCAATATTAAAATCTCAGACGACTGGGCGAATGCTGCAGGTTCATATATTACCAATACGATCAAAAAACATACCGGTGACGGCACGGGCGCTGTGGATAACATATTAAGAATGGTTTCAAAATTCGGGTCAAAGGAAACATTTGAAACTTCAGCTTCAAAGCCGTTGTTCGAAGGAAATTTCCAGGAATTTCTGACGTATACCATAAGCAGGCTGAATCTGCATAAGAATGATGTACAGACTTCATACGACACGTATGCTGAATCACAGTATCAGCTTGATTATGCAAGAAGCAGCATGTCTTCGGTTGATTTAAATGAAGAAGGTGTCAACCTGCTGCAGTACAGCAAGTCTTACAATGCAGCCGCAAAACTTATGACCACATTGGATGAAATGCTGGATACATTAATCAACAGAATGTAAATATAGAGGTGATATTATGAGAATTACAACAGGAATGATGTCAAACAAATATGTAAGGAATCTGAACAAGTCTGCCAATGAGCTGTACTATCTGCATGACAGGGTTTCTACCGGCAGAAAGTTTTTCAAGGGCTCCGAAGACCCTGTATCTGCTATTAAGGCATATAAGCTAAGAAGAGAATACAGGACTACAGAAATGTATGATACCAACATAAGGGACGTTGATTCATTTCTTACGACTGCAGAGACGAATCTGACCGAAATAAGCAATAATGTGGAAAGAGTCTACACGTCATATTTAAAAGGAATAACCGGCACGATGGGTGCCGAGGAGAGGGAAGTTATAGCCAAGGAACTTGACAACCTGCAAAATACAATACTTACTTCACTTAACGGCAAGTGTGAAAGCAAGTATGTGTTCGGAGGTACCAGCAGAGATGAAATTCCTTTTACGGTGAAGGATGACGGACAGCTATATTTTAAGGGCATCAATGTGAATACTACAGATCCTGATGAGCTGAAACAGCTGGAAAATTTAGTCAAGGAAACAATCAACGTGGACTTGGGTCTCGGAATGACTTTTGAAAACGGAGTTTTAAATGAAGACACGGTTTTTGATATGTCCATGTCCGGAATAAAATTTATAGGGTACGGAACAGAAGACGGAACCGCAGACGGCATACCGAATAATCTGTATTCACTGATAGGAAAAATAAAAGATGAATTAAGAAGCACGGATTTTTCACTGGAAAAAATTACTCCGTACATAGAAAAATACGAAGAACAGAAAAAACAGGTTTTGGTAAATGTAACAGACATAGGGGCAAAAACAAATTATCTGGATTTTTTAAAGCTCCGTAATGAAGACAGCCAATTTAATTTGAATGAAAAGATTCTCAATGTAGAGTATGTTGATCCTGCGGAAGCAATAGTTGATTTCAGCATGCAGAGGTATGCTTACAATGCAGCACTGTCAATGGGAAATAAGATCCTCCAAAACAGTTTTATAGATTTTATGAAATAGCAAGGAGATGTTATTATGATAGAACCGCTTTTAGAAATTAAGAGTATTCCTATGTCATTTGAATTTAAGATTAATAAAGCGCGATACGAAATGACAAACACTGATGCCACATATAAAATGAAAAGAGAAAAGGGCGGATTCCAAATGAAGACGAAGCCCACAAAATTAAATATCGATACAGTTGAAGCAAGGTACTCCGCAGGAATTAAAAGCGCAATGCGATCTGTGGATGATTATGCCAAAAAAGGCGTCAAGGCAGCCTATGAAGCAACTGCATCCTATGCGAGAGAAGGCAGCCTTATGCTTAATGTTAGCATAATGAACAATCCATATCCTGAGTTGGCAATGCGGAAGTTTTTCAGCGATGTAAATTTTAATCTCGGTTTTGCGCCAAAGGTAGGTCCGGATATTTCCTGGGACATAGGCGGAATATACACGAACTTTGAAACGGATAAGCTTAATTTTGATTGGAATATTGAAAGACCTCATATAAATTATATACCGGGAAGCATTGAATTTATTGTCAAGGAATACCCGAGGGTAGAAATAAATTATGTGGGTACCCCGATTTTTGTTCCGCCAAGTGCGAATCCTAATTATAAGGAGATAGATACTTTTGCTTGATAAAGAAATAAATATGAAAACAAGGGATTTCGGTGAAATGACAGTTAAAGAAGAAGATATAATAAATTTTACATGCGGTATGTACGGGTTTGCTGATTACAAAAACTATGTAATATTAAAGGATAGCCCTGAGGATGACGTAATGTTCCTTCAGTCTCTCGACAACACTGATTTATCTTTTGTACTTATAGACCCGTACACAATTTTTAGAAGCTATGAGCCGAGTTTGCCGGAAGAGGATTTAACTGAGCTCGAAGCTGAAAATGAATCAGAATTAAAATATTTAGTAATTGCAATAATAAAAGAAAATATTAAAGAGTCTGTTGTCAATTTGAAGAGTCCCATTGCAATAAATCCAAAGACAAGGACTGCAAAGCAGGTTATACTTCAGAACACATATCCACTCAGGTACAACATTATCGTAGCTGAGGAGGAGAGCAAATGTTAGTGATAAAAAGGAAAGTATCAGAGTCGATACTTATCGGCGATGACATTGAGGTTATTATTTCTGAAATTTCTCAGGATAAGGTGAAAATAGCCATTAATGCCCTGAAAGAAATAAAGATAACAAGAAAAGAACTGGCAGAAACTTGTGAATTTAATCTTACTGCTTCTGAAAAAATAAATAAAATTAGCTTAAATGATATAAAAGACAGATTAAAAGGCGCGGAAAAGTATAAATAATGTAAAATTATTTAAAAAAGTTCTGCGCTTTTTTTATTTTTCAAAATATTTTTTGGTCGGTAAAATATATTTAAATTCTAAGCATGGATATTTATTTAACATCCATGTTTTGCTTTGTTTAAAAATAGAGCATATCACCTTAAAAACTGTATAAAAATCCATTTATAGCACCAACAAACAGAAATAAGCATAAAAAAATGCACGTCACAATTTGTCAAAAAAGCTTGCAATTTGTAAAACTTTCAATTATAATACTTTTATGTTAATATTATATTAACAAATCATTAATAATTGAAAAAGGTAAAACTGTCGAAAGGCAGTGACACAAAACTACAGGGCCTAAGGATGTTCTACGGCAGCCAGTTGCCATCGGTAAGTTTATATATTACAACAGATATATAATTTATTATGCTTTGGCAACTATAATAAATTATATTTTTTATACTCATTTTTAGCATAGGGGGGTCTAAACAATGAAAATTATTGACAGTGCAAATTTAAACTTATTAAAAAAGGGATTGGACGGGCTATGGCTCAGACAACAAGTTACAATGGAGAATATAGCAAACTATTCCACCCCAGGATACAAAAGCAAATTTGTAGATTTTGAAAGCTTTTTAAAATCAAATCTGGAAAGCACTGACAAAANNAGAGAATGGCAACCAAACGCTGCGACTTGACGGCAACAACGTCGATCTGGAAAAGGAAAACCTCCAGCTTGCAAAAACACAATTTCAATACATGTATACAGTGTCAGAAATTAATTCTTATTTTTCTAAACTTAAATCGGTAATTTCCGAAGGAAAAAAATAATCAGGGAGGTAATTTATGTCTTTTTTACAATCACTAAATATAAGCGGTTCAGGACTTACCGCTCAAAGACTCAGAATGGATGTAATATCAGAAAATATTGCAAACCAGGATACTACAAGGACTGAAAACGGAGGACCGTACAGGAGAAAAACGGTGGTGCTGTCATCAACATCAAACAATTTTAAGAACATGATGATGCAGAATATTGGCGATTATGAAGCCGGGAGTGTGGAAGTTTCGGATATAATTGAAGATCCCAGCGAATTTAAGCTTTCATACAATCCGGAACATCCGGACGCAGATGAGAACGGATATGTGAGATTGCCTAATGTGGACACTTTAAAAGAAACAGTGGACATGATGGAAGCATACAGGGCATATCAGGCAAATATAACCGCGCTTAATACTACTAAACAAATGGCAGTCAAAGCCTTAGAGATCGGGAGGTAATTTATGATTATTAAACCCATTCAGCCCATAAAAGAAATAAATCAGATTAATCAAGCAGGCAAACTGACCGGCGAAAAAAAGAATGAGCTTTCATTTAAATCGATTTTTGATAATGCGCTTGACAATTATGTTGAAGCCGAAGCAAAAGTCGACGAAGACATCTACAGGCTTTCAACAGGTGAAAGCGATGATTTGCATAATTTAATGATAAATACAAAAAAATCCGAAGTATCTCTGGATTTGGTTATACAGCTTAGAAATAAAGCTTTGGATGCTTATAATGAAATAATGCGTATGGGAGTTTAGTATTATCTACATACATAATTTAGGAGCTATAAATGGCAGAGCAATTTAAANNTGGAAAAATACAACAGAGTTTTGGGGAAAATTAAGCAGCAAGAAAAAAAAGCTCATGGCAGGCGGGTTAGCCGGTGTAGTAGTCGTTGCATTGATTCTAACATTTATTCTGAATAAAAAAGAATATATTGTTCTTTTCAAGGACATTGATGATAAAGAGACAGTTGAGGTAATTCAACAGCTCCAGGATAACGATGTTGATTACAAATATGAAAGCGACGGAACAATACTTATACCTCCGGAACAGGAAAGTGAGCTGAGAATGAAATTAGCTCAGTCCGGACATCCGCGTACCGGATCAAACTATGATGTGTTCACCCAGAACATTGATTTCATGACTACCGACTATGAAAAGAGACAATATGAAATATTCCAGCTGCAGGAAAGACTTCAGGGCTCAATAGAAACAATTGAAGGCGTTAAGGAAGCTATTGTGACAATCAATGTGCCGGAAGAAAAGAATTTTGCATGGGAATCCGGAAAAGAGGAATCTTCCGCATCAGTAAAGATAAACCTTGCAAATGGGCATTCGTTGTCAGCGTCTCAGACAAACGGAATAATGCAGTTGGTTGTTAACAGCGTGGAAGGTTTGAAGGAAGATAATGTGGCGATTATTGACACAGACGGGAACAGCCTCATTGAAAGCAACGAGATGAAGCAGACAAATACAATAAAGCTGAAACTTGAAATAGAAAAAGAATTCGAAGAAGAAACAGTGAGAGACGTTACAGAATTCTTAGCAAAAATTTACGGTCCGGAAAATGTAAAAGTTTCGGCGAAATGCACTATTAATTTTGATAAGAAAATGAGTGAAATGCTGCAATATCTGCCAGATGAGGAAACAAAAATGGGTGTTCCCAGCGGAACTCAAAACGAAAGAGAAATAACAGGTCCGGGAGAAACCGTAGGCGGAGTTCCGGGAGCAGAAACAAATGCTGAAGTTCCAACTTATCCCGGTGTCGTAATCGAGGGAGACAACATATATTTCAGGGATTCAAATACCATCAATTACCTTGTCAGCCAGCTGAAGGAACAGATAGAGCACAATCCCGGAAAAATAGAGGAACTGACAGTAGCCGCGGTAATCAACAAGGCGAGCATGAGAGATGAGGAACTGCAGGAAGTTAGAGAGCTTATTGCCTTTTCTGCTGGAGTAAGCACCGAAGACATAGCGCTGCACAACATGCTTTTCTACGATCCTGATGCACCGGCTTTACCGGTTGACAATCCAAACGTGCAGGACCCCGGTATACTGCTGAGAGATATACTGATATACGGCGGAATAGCACTGGCTGTAATAGCAGTCCTGGCATTTATCATAAGTATGATACTCAGAAAGAGAAAGAAGAAAAAAGAGCTGGAAAAAGCAGCAGCAGATTCCGAAGCGGCTGTTACCAACGATTTCTCATGGGGTGACATACAGGATGAAATAAAAATTCAGGAAACACAGGAACAGGTGATTAAGAAACAGCTGCAAGAATTTACGTCGGCAAATCCGGAAATAGCGGCACAGCTTATCAGAACTTGGTTAAAGGGAGAGGATGAATAATATGGCAGAATCTAAATTAACGGGCAAACAAAAAGCTGCAGCTATTATTATTTCTCTTGGTGCGGATGATGCATCGAAAATATATAAATTTCTTAAAGAAGATGAGATTGAACAGCTTACATATGAAATTTCAAGGTTGGAGCATTTAGAGCCGCAGACTATGGAACATACACTCAAGGATTTTTATGATTTGTGTCTTACACAAAAAGTAATAACCGAAGGCGGTTTAGAATATGCAAGAAATGTTCTTGAAAAAGCATTTGGCTCACAAACTGCGGCAAGCCTTTTAGAAAGAGTCACAAAGACACTGAGAACCAAATCTTTTGAGTTTGTAAGGAAATCAGATTATAAGAATCTTTTAACCATAATTCAAAATGAGCATCCTCAGACCATAGCACTCATATTATCATACGCAAGGGCTGATCAGGCATCTGCGGTAATTGCGGAACTGCCTAAGGAGAAGCGAATAGACGTGGTTGAAAGAATTGCAAAGATGGATCGTACTTCACCCGAAATCGTGAAATATGTGGAGCAGGAATTAGAGAAGAAATTTAATTCAATAGTATCTGTAGACTTTACGGAAATAGGCGGAATAAACTATGTTGCCGATGTTATGAACAATATGGACAGAGGCAATGAAAAATACATATTTGATGAACTTAACAAGAAGAATGCAAAGCTTTCTGATGAAATCAGAATGAGGATGTTTGTATTTGAAGACATTGTTACTATGGATGCAATGAGCATTCAGAGATTCCTTCGTGAAGTTGACGGCAAGGATCTGGTATATGCTATTAAGGGATCGAACAAAGAGGTTGCGGATGTTTTATTCAACAACATGTCAACCAAGATGGGCGAAACAATCAAGTCGGAATTGGAATATACTCACAACGTACGTTTGAGAGACGTGGAAGAAGCTCAACAAAGAATTGTATCAGTTATCAGACGTCTGGAGGAAGAAGGAGAGCTCGTTATAGCAAAGGGCGGAAAGGATGATATTATTGTCTAAAATAATCAAAGCTGAATATGTGATTTTTGACAGAAGCAATCAGGTCAAAGCCAATGTTCAAAAGCCGGAATTACAGGAACCTGAAGTTATAAGTACTCCACGTGAGGATCTGTATGAAATATACAATCAACGAGAAATTATTTTAAAAGAAGCCCATGATGAGGCATTAAAAATAATCAATACCGCAAAACGGAATGCTCAGGAGGAAATAGCTCAGTGTAAAAAAAGAGGCTATGAAGAAGGATATAATGCAGGCATGGAAATAGGCAAGAACAAAGGGCATTCCGAAGGTTATGAAATCGGGAAGATAGAAGTAACAGAAAAACTTCAGAGACAAAATGAATCCAGAATCAATGAAATAACAGAAATGCTATGTGCAGTAGAAGATGAAAAGGAAGAAATAATCTCTCAGTATGAAAAAGATTTAACAAAACTTGCTATTGACATAGCGGAGAAAATAATCAGACATAAAATTGATTCAAGAGACAGTTCGGTTGCAGGAATAATCGAAGGTGTGATCAAGGATTACAGGAATGTGGAATGGATCAAGGTATATATTTCAAACAGTGATGATGCAATTGCCCTGCAGGCGGACAAAAAACTGATTAATGAATTAAACAAAATATCAAATGATGTTAAAATAGAAGTTTCAGAAGAACTGGAAGAAGGCAGTGCAATAGTGGAAACACCAGACGGGATAGTTGATGCGAGCATAAGCACACAGCTTAAAAATCTTAAAGAGATGGTACTTAACAAGAATGCAGTCTAATAAATTTAAAAATATTCAGGAAATATTGGCAAGAGAAGATCTTTCCACTAATATAGGAAAAGTTAAAAGAATATCCGGAATGATGATCGAAGCAACCGGCAGCAAGTACAAGATAGGCGAAGTATGTGAGATTTCAACAGATACTGCCGAAAAAACCGTGCGTGCCGAGGTTGTGGGATTTAATGACGGCAGAGTGCTGCTCATGCCATATGAAGACATTAAGGGTATCGGCCTTGGAAATACGGTTAAATCAACAAAAAATAAACTCAAGATCCCTGTCGGTGATTTCCTAATAGGCAGGATAGTTGATGCCACGGGACAACCTATAGACGAAGGCGAACAATTTGTAAGTGATGAATATTGCTATGTTGACAATGAATACATAAATCCGCTTTCAAGACCGAGAATAGATTCAAGCTTGAGTTTTGGAGTAAAAGCCATAGATGGCATGCTGACCATAGGCAAAGGTCAGCGTATGGGAATATTTGCCGGAAGCGGTGTCGGGAAAAGTACATTGCTTGGAATGGTTGCAAAAAATGTAAAGGCAGACATAAATGTCATAGCTCTCGTTGGCGAAAGAGGAAGAGAAGTCAGAGAATTTATAGACAAGGATTTAGGTGAAGAAGGCTTAAAAAGATCCGTACTGGTAATAGCTACCTCAGATCAGCCGGCAATGCTCAGAGTGAAATGTGCACTGGTTGCCACAACAATTGCCGAATATTTTAAAGATAAGGGAAAAGATGTGCTTTTAATGATGGACTCTCTTACAAGATTTGCGATGGCACAGAGGGAAATAGGCCTTGCTACGGGAGAACCTCCGGTTGCAAGGGGGTACACACCTTCCATATATGCCGAACTTCCGAAACTTTTGGAAAGAAGCGGAAATTTCAACAGCGGTTCCATAACCGGAATATACACGGTACTGGTCGAGGGTGATGATACAAATGAGCCAATATCGGATACCGTGAGAGGAATTGTTGACGGACACATAGTCCTAACACGAAAGCTTGCAAATTCAAACCATTATCCGGCAATTGACATAAATGCGAGCATATCCAGGCTGATGAATGACATAGTAGCCAAGGAACACAACGACAATGCCAAGAAAATCCGTGACATTTTATCAGTTTATTATGCTAACTATGACTTAATTTCTATCGGAGCATATAAAAAGGGCACAAACTCTAAATTAGATGAAGCAATAAGCAAGATTGACAAAGTTAATGACTTCCTTATTCAGGGGGTAAATGAGAAATATACATATGAAGAAATACTTCAATTGATGACCGACATATAATTCCACTATAGTATTCGAAAAGGTAATGAAAAAAAGGAGGTACAAATTGAAAAAATTTAATTTTTCATTACAGAAAGTTTTGGAAATCAAGGAACAGCTGTTAGAAAACCTGAAAATTGAACTTGGCAGCTTAAATAATGATTTGAAAACTATTGAGATGACTGTTAAAAATTTGAGATACCGGTTCAAGGAAATAAATGATAAATTTGTTGAAAAGTCAGCAGTAGCAATATCTGTAGGGGAAATGGCCTATTATAAATTGTTAATGAGCAGTATTTTAAAGCAGATTGAGAAAAAAGAAGAAGACAGGCAGATTGTTTTAAAAAAGATAGAGGAAAAAAGACAGGAAATAGTTGGCATGAATATGGAGATTTCAAGCCTTGAAAAACTCAAAGACAAAGAGTTGGAAAAGTACGGCAAGGCTGTTGCTAAAAAAGAAGAAATTTTCATTGAGGAATTTGTTTCTAATAAGAGCATGACAAAAAATTATGCGGTGCAGTTATAAACTGAAATATAAAAAATTGAAAGGAGGTGAAAAAATGAACGTGAACATGAATTTGAACAATGTTATTGCAGGGCAGGTTCAGGGTAACGGAATACCGTTCGGCAATCAGCAGGTCAACATGAATAAGGGTGAGTTTTTAAACATGCTGAAAATGCTGATGGCAGAAAATCAAAATCCGATGCAGCTTGCACAGACAGAAAATGCAGCATTAAATCCCGATATTCTGCAGCTGCTGGCGGAAGGCAACACGGCAAACCTGAATGTCACCGATGAAATAAATTCGGTGGGAGAAGATAAAAGCAACAATTCCAATGATGCCGAATCGAAAGAAAAAGCTACACAGGAAAAAACACCGGCAGATTTATACAGCATGGTTCAGCAATTGAATTATATTATGCCGAATGTTGTAAATAATGAGTTTCCTGCGGAAAATATTCTTTACGGCATACCGGATTCAAAATATTCACAGGCTGTCAAAAATTATGTGAATTTCAATGCATCTCAAAACACAAAAAATCCGGAGCATGAAAATCAGCAGCAGAGTGTAGACCCTAAAACATCAGATGTTTTGGGTGATACAGTAAAGATGAGCACATCTAAATCAAATTTCTCGGCTGAAAAGCTGATTGCTGAAATTGAAGGCAACAGAGCTAAACTTAAAGACGAAATTGATTTTAAGGTAAATCTGCTGGCTGCAAACAATAAACCTTTTGCAGCAGTAGAAGGAGATAACAAAATTATTACCATAAGTGATGAATCATCAGAAATAAAATCGCAGGTTATGTCCCAGGTTAAAGATAAAATAGTATTCATGTCTGAAACAAAAGCAGGAACCAATGATGCCGTGAAGCATGTAACAATGGAACTTCATCCACATAACCTTGGGAAAGTAGACATAAAGATGGCATTTGAAGACAATAAAATAACGGTTAAAATCGAAGCATCAAATGAAGAAACACAAAAGATACTGCTTTCAAATGCGGGAGAGCTTGCCAATATTTTAAATAAGTCATCAGGTACGCCTGTTGATATTATGGTAAAGTCTCATGATTATCAAAGCGAGAACCATGTGTTCAGATACGATCAAAACAATGAGCAGCAGGAACAGCAGAATTACAGTCAGAACAATGACGAATCCCACGGGCATGGAAGGCAAAAGAACAATTATTCCTACAGTCCCGAAGATTCTGACAGCGAAGAAGACAGCGTGTTTTCGCAGGTGATTAATATGAGAAATATAAAGTTAAACGTGTAGGAGGCAGGCATTGGAGATAAATGCATATAAGCCAGTTTATGGAGCAAATATTGCGGAAAATGTAAAAGACCTGAAGATTCAAAAGGAAGAAAGTCTGGGCATGAATGATTTCCTTAACCTGATTGTAGCTCAGATGACTAATCAGGACCCGATGAATCCCATGGAAAACACAGATTTCATAGCACAAATGGCACAATTTTCGTCATTGGAAGCAATGTCTGATTTGAGAGAAGTGGCAATGGAGGGACAGGCTACATCCCTGATAGGAAAAAATGTTGTGGTTGCGTCTTATAACAGCAAGGGAGAATTAGAAGTCCAGGAAGGCATAGTTCAAAGGGTTACCATATTCGGAGGAGAAGCAAGGCTGTATGTGAATGATAAAGAGTACGGTTATTCCAATGTTATGGAAATCAAAGAAACAGGAAAGAAAGAAGACCCTGTTCCGGAAAATCCTGATCCTGAAGATCCATCAGACGGAGAATCGGATAAAGAAGCAGGGCAGTAAGCAGGTGATAGAATGACAGATATAAATTTCATAAGAAAGCTCAGCAATCTAAACAACAATGTTCAGCAGGGATATTCTGCAAGGCATAATGAAAACGTAAATTCAGCCTTTAAAAATCTGTTAAGCGAAAAGCTCAATAATAATACCGAAAATGAGGTAGTTTTTTCAAAACATGCAAATGAAAGAATAAAAGAAAGAAATATTGATGTAAGCGCTGATGTGACAGACAAGCTGAATGAAGCAGCTGAACAGGCAAAAGACAAGGGCTTGAAAAATGTGCTTGTGATGATTGATAATCAGGCATTTATAATAAGCACAATGAACAACAAAGTTATAACAGCAGTAAACAGCAATGAATTAAAAGAAAATATATTCACAAATATAGACGGAGCTGTAATAAAATAGCCGGTCCTTTTAGGAGGCTAAAGTCCCGACTTTTTGACGGATTTAATCAGCTCGGCAAAAAAAGGAGAATAATATTATGATGAAAGCACTTTATTCTGGTGTTTCAGGAATGAGAAGCCACCAGACAAAAATGGACGTAATAGGCAACAACATAGCTAACGTAAATACAAACGGATATAAAACACAAAGAACGACATTCAGGGACGTATACTATCAGCAGTTAAAAAACCCAGGTGCAGGCAGTGTCGACAGAGGCGGAACAAATGCTGCACAGGTTGGCTACGGAACTCAGGTCNNTACAAATAAACCTACAGATGTTTATATAAACGGTGAAGGATATTTCACGGTTGAAACTTCAACCGGTGACAGACTGTATACGCGTCTTGGAGCACTTGGATTCGATTCTGCCGGAAATCTTGTGGATGTGAACGGTTCAAGAGTTTTCGGCTGGAATAAGGACCATGTTAAAACAGACACAGACGGAAAAATCTCGGTAGACGGAGATATTGAAGCTATAAATATTGCACCGGCTTCAAAAGACATTGAGTATACGAATATTACCATAAACGGTGACGGTACAATTACGGCTGCATATAACAATAAAGCTAATGATAAAGATGCTAATAATGATAAAATTGTAACCTTAGGCCTTATTTCCGTGGCAAACATAGAAAATCAGGATGCCTTGATACTGGAAGGAAATTCATATTACAGAGCAAGCAACAACACGGGAGATATTACATATGCGATACCAGGTTCAAAAGGTTCCGGAACAGGAGCTCTTGTAGCCGGAGGCCTCGAAATGTCCAATGTTGACCTTGCCAATGAATTCTCTGACATGATTGTTACTCAGAGGGGATTCCAGGCAAACACAAAGATAATTTCTGTAGTTGACCAGATGCTTGAAGAACTTGTCAACCTGAAGAGATAGTTTAAATTAATACTGGCGTCAGCGAAAAAATAATATTTATTTTCCAGCTGACGCTTCAGAATGAATGGTATGAGGAAATTCACAAATGACGGGTAAATCAGATAAAGATATTAGTCATGCTCATAAAAGAGATAATTTGTGATTGTGATTAGTACTTTTATTATTAAAAACATAGGAGGAGTTATGGTAGAGGTTGTAGGTATCAATGGGGAAGTTTTCTTAATCAATGCGGCATTGATAGAAAAAATTGAATTTATTCCGGAAACAAAAATTACGTTGACAACCGGAAGGTACTATTTAGTAAAGGACACAAAGGAACAGATTGTAAATAAGATTATAAAGTACAATCAAAAAATCATCAGAGGCGTAACGGCTGAATAACAAAGAGGTGAAACATGAATATATCATTTATAATAGGCTTGGTGGCAGGATTTGGCCTGGTTATTTACGGAATTTTGGGAAGCGGTTCGAGCCTTTCTCAGGTTCTATCGAGTTTCATTGACATATCGAGTATTTATATAACATTCGGCGGAGCAATCGCAGCAACAATAATGTCAGTTCCTGTTAAATATTTAAAGGACGTACCCAAAAATATGAAGGTTCTCATGAAAAGAGAAAAAATAGATCTCAATTCATACATAGATACAATAGAAGAACTGGCAAAGGAAGCAAGACTAAAAGGTCTTCTGGTGCTTGAAGAAAAAGTCAATACGATTCAATCACAGGATGAATTTTTAAAGTACTGCGTAATGTTAATAGTTGATGCCATTGAACCGACAAAGGTGAGGGCTCAGATAGAAAATGAAATAGACTGTATTGAAGCACGACATGCATCTGCCTGGAAGGTATTTGATACGCTGGGTTCATTCGGACCGGCGTTCGGTATGTTGGGAACATTGATAGGACTTATAAATATGCTTGCTAATATGGATACATCACAAGGAGCCGATGCGCTGGGTAAGGGTATGTCGGTGGCGCTTGTTACAACATTCTACGGTTCAGTTCTCACAAACATGATTTGCGCTCCAATATCTAACAGGCTGAAAGCAAAGCATGATGAGGAAATGATTGCCAAGGAACTGATAATGTNNATTCAGTCAGGTGAAAATCCTAAGTACATAAGAGAAAAACTTAATTCGTACATAACTTATGAAGAAAGAAGCACTATGGCAGGTGCCGAAGGCGAAGGAAAAAGTAAGAAAAAAAATAAAAGAGGTAAAAAACAAGCGAATGCTTAAAATTTTATTAAGTAGGGATTATTATGGCTAGGAAGAAAAAAAGGGAATCCGGCGGAGGTGCAAGCTGGATGGAAACATACAGTGACATGGTAACACTGCTTCTGACATTTTTTATAATGCTTTATGCAATGTCAACCATTGACGCACAGAAATATGCTTCGATAGTGGCATCCTTTTCGAAGCAGATGAATCCGGAAGTTTACTATACGCAGGGCGTGCCATCAGACAGAGCCGGAGACGAAGAAATATTAGAGATGACTGATGATAAGGAAGTACCGGATGAGATGGATCAGCTTTATACTTTGCTTAAACAATATGTTGACGAAAATAACTTAAATGATCAGGTAGAAGTCAGCAAGAGCAAGGAGTATGTATTTATAAGATTTTCTGATGCCGTGACTTTCAGAGGCTACAGCGACATACTGGAACCGAGCGGAAGACAGATTCTGGACATTCTGGCAGAAGGCCTGAAAAATGTTGATGAATATGTGGAAGAAGTTATTATAGCAGGGCATACAGCCGAAGTGGAATATGACAGGACAGATATTGACCGTTCATTGTCCACGGACAGAGCCAATGTGGTTTTAAGGTATCTGGAAAATAAAAATGTAATAGATCCGGCAAAGTACCTGGCTATCGGTTACGGTTTGTACAGTCCAATAGCTGACAACAGTACTCCGGAGGGAAGAGCAAAAAACAGAAGAGTGGAAATATACATAAGCAGAGCCGGTTACCCCCTCAGCTATACAAAGAAGATTCAAGAAACTATAAATAAAGGCAATGAATCAGGTACAGACAACAATGATATAGAATATCAGAATAAAACATACATTAATTAGCAAAAATTATGGAATGAGGGCAAGATATGGCGGAAATATTATCACAGAGCCAGATAGACGAGCTGCTCAACAATTTAAGCAGCGGGGATGTAGATATACAAGAACTGGAAGTAAATGAGAAAAAAGTAAAGGAATATGACTTCAGAAGTCCTAAAAAAATAACAAAAGAAACCATAAAATTGCTAAAAGGTATTTATGAAAATTACTGCAGAATGCTCACATCGCAGTTGACCTCAATCTTGAGGCTCATGTGTGATGTAACGGTAGAACAGGTGGAAGAAAGCATATTTCATGAATACAACAATGCATTAGATGATTATGTGTTAATGGGGCTTATTGATGTTAAATATCCTGACGATACCACATCTGACAGTCAGATTTTAATGGAAGTGTCCAAGCCGTTGTCCTTTGTAATGATTGACAGACTTCTGGGAGGCATTGGCGAAGAATATGAGAATATAAGGGATTATACAGATATTGAATTATCGCTGCTGGAAAATGTACTGAAAAATCTGATAAAAGCAATGGGCTCAACATGGGAAAGCACGTTGGAAATTGAAACTGAGCTTTCAAAGATTGAAACAAATTCAAGGTTTATTCAGTCCATTAATTACAATGATACGGTGGTAATAATAGTATTGAATGTAACATTAAATCAATCCAGCGGAAAGATCACCTTATGCGTTCCTTCAAGCATTTTAGATGAAATATTTAAAAAAGCAAATATTATATTTAAAACTAACAGCAGAAAATCGGATCAGAACATTGAAGAACAAAGAGCAGCAATTATGGATTCAATAAAATCTTCAAAACTTACAGTAACCGGTGTATTAGGAAAAGCCCAGGCTACACTTCACGATGTTGTACACATGCAGGTTGGGGATTTAATAATACTGGATAAAAGCATCGATTCTGACGTTGATGTGCGTGTAGACGATGAGAAATGGTTTGAAGGAAAATGGGGAACAAGAAAAAATAAAGGTGTAGTAAAGATAAATAATATTATACATTAATGAGGAGCTATATATGTTAAATGAAAATATTTTTTCAGATATGGAACGGGATGTAATAGGAGAAGTAATGAATATCAGTCTGGGCTCTTCTGCTACCTCACTGTCCACACTGCTGGGCAAAAGAGTTGAAATAACCGTTCCAAAGGTTAATGTAATCAGTGCTAAAGATTTCAGTTATGAAAATTTAGAGCCTGCTATCGGAGTAGAAATAAATTATATTGAAGGCCTGGACGGCATAAATTTGATGATATGGAAAAGAACCGATGCCAAAGCTATTATAGAGATATTGCTTGGTCAGACGATACCTGAAGAAGAATTCGAAATGGATGAAATTAATACAAGTGCCATTTGCGAAGTCATGAATCAGATGATGGGCTCGGCGGCAACGGCACTTTCCGACTTCCTTGGCAAGGCCATAAATATTTCGACACCTGTTGCTTATGAAATTGATGATAAGACTGAATTTCAGAACAAGTATTTTTCAGATGAAGATGTAATAGTCGCGGTGGGTTTTGAATTATTTATTGAAGGAAGTGTGCAGAGTCAGTTTATAAATGTGATGCCGGTTTCTTTGGCAAGAGAAATTGTATCTAATTTTTTAAAGGGAACTGAAGATTTTGGAAATAATGAGGTGGAAAAAGCTCCTGAAATCAATGATGCCGAAGAAACAACAGTAAGTGAGGCCGAAACAGAAGATATCNNAATGCGGAGGAAGAAGAAACGCATATTTACAGGGGGCCTGTTAAAAACAGCGTTCCTAAGAAGCCGGTTCAGAAGAAAAGGGAACAGGCTCCGGTAACCGTGAGGCCGATGACATATGATTCATTTGATGAAGAAGAAATACTGTCCGAAGAACAGCTTACCAATTTAGAGCTGATTATGTCGGTTCCGCTGGAAATAAGTGTGGAAATAGGTAAAGCCAAAAGGCAGATAAAAGATATACTTGAATTCGCACAGGGAACAATAGTGGAACTGGACAAACAGGCAGGCGCATTGGTTGATATTATAGTAAACGGACAATTAATCGCCAAGGGAGAAGTTGTGGTCGTAAACGACAACTTTGGAGTAAGAGTAGTTGAAATAGTTAAAAAAGATGAATTAATTAAATTAACATTATAATTGCATTTTACGGAGGAAAAAATGGAAAATAAAATACTGATAGTAGATGACGCAGCATTTATGAGAATGATGATAAAGGACACTTTAAAAAAGAACGGCTATGAAAATTTAATTGAAGCTTCGGACGGAGAAATTGCAGTTCAGTCCTACAAGGCAGAAAAGCCGGACTTGGTTATAATGGATATAACAATGCCTAATAAAAACGGTCTGGAAGCATTAAAGGAAATAAAAGAATTTGATGCCGATGCAAGAATTGTCATGTGTTCAGCAATGGGACAAGAGTCCATGGTGGTTGAAGCCATAAGAAGCGGAGCAAAAGATTTTATTGTAAAACCATTTAAAGCAGACAGGGTTCTGAAAACTGTTCAAGGCATACTTGGATAGGAGTTGATTGCGATTAATGATATATTTCCGCTGATAATTTCGATTATAGGAATTATTTTAGTCTTATTTTTAACTTATTACTGCACAAAATGGCTTTCAACGAAAACAAGCATGGTATTGAAGTCAAAGTATATGAGTATAGCAGATAAAATGATGTTAGGACAAAATAAGTTCCTGGCAATCGCAGAAATAAACAACAAATATTATTTGCTGGGCATTACTGAAAACAGCATAAATATTCTTAAAGAATTAGATGGTTTTCATCCGCTGCCACAGGAAAAGCCGGAAAATAATATTGAGTTCAGTAAAATATTAAATAAGCTCCTGAAAAAACCAAAGTAACATCAGACCACTGTTATTCAAGACCATTTGAGTGCGTAAGAATCTCACATATATAGAGATTTCGTCTTCGGTCAGCCTATATCGCGGTGCGGTTCACAGAGAACGGCCGACATCAGGCACGATAACAGTGATGTCTCATGAAAGAGGCAATAATGACTAAAAAATATATACCAAAATATAAAATAATAATTACAGCGCTTTTAATAATGTTAATGACTATTAAGCCTGCATACGGCGGAGTCATCAATATGGACATAAACGGAAATGCTGCGGAAACAGTTGAAATACTTGTTCTTTTAACTGTTATCACTCTGTTTCCGTCCATATTGATAATGATGACGGCATTTACAAGGATAATAATAGTTTTGTCATTTCTGAAAAATGCTATGGGTTTGCAGCAGACACCGCCCAATCAGGTTCTGATCGGCATAGCATTGTTCCTGACTTTATTTATTATGTCTCCTGTTATTGACGAAATAAATACAGAAGCTTATCAGCCGTATAAGAATGAAGAAATTTCCCAGGAAGAATTCTTTGACAAGGCATCTCAGCCGTTAAAGGTGTGGATGCTCAAGCAAACAGGAAGAAACGAGCTTAAGATGTTTGCTGATATGGCTGGAAGTGAAGAAATTTCAAGTGCCGAAAGCATTGCGGATCTTCCCATGACGGTAGTTATTCCGTCATTTGTCACAAGTGAATTAAAAAGGGCGTTCATAATGGGATTTTTACTTTACATACCATTCCTTATAATAGACATGATAGTTTCAAGTGTTCTTATGTCAATGGGCATGATGATGCTTCCGCCGGTTATGATTTCAATGCCGTTTAAAATACTTTTATTCGTGGTTGTAGACGGATGGTCCTTATTGTTTAAGACGCTGGTTACAACTTTTAACTTTTAACGCAGGAGTATAGAATGAGCATTTCATTGGTTATGGAAGTTATGCAGTCAGCTGCGGGAGCCGCCATAAAAATAGGAGCTCCCATATTGATTGTAAGTTTAATAATCGGATTGGTGATTGCCGTTTTTCAGGCAGCTACACAAATACATGAACAGACGCTGACATTTGTTCCGAAGCTGCTTGTTACAGCAATAATATTGATAGCATTAGGACCTTGGATGATGGAAGTAATGTCCGATTTTACATACTATGTGTTTGGTTTAATGCTTAAGATTTATTAACGAGGAACGATATGACATTTTCAGGAGATTTTACTTATTTTTTATTGATATTGGCAAGAATGAGCGGATGTGTTTTTTTTAATCAGATATTCGGCAGGCGCAATCTGCCCGTGCTTTTAAAGACATCCTTAAGTTTGTTTCTGACAATAACAGTGTACGGCATGCTGCCGCCGGAGACCGATATTGTTATCGGTACACTGATTGAATACATTCTGCTTATTGTAAAGGAAATATTTATCGGTTATCTTATCGGGTATTTAATAAGTTTATTTTTCAGTACCGTTGTAATAAGCGGTGAAATATTAGATATGCAGACCGGAATGTCGATGTCCAAGATATATGACCCAAGCAGCAATTTGTCAATGGGTATTACAGGAAGTTTTTTAAACCTGATTCTGATTCTGATTTTTTTCAGCGCAAACGGACATCTGACATTAATACAAATATTCATAACCTCGTGTAAATTAATAAAAATAGGGAATTTTTCAATACCTACAGATCTTTTTATAAACATGGTGGAAATGTTCGGACAGATATTGATACTTGCGTTAAAGCTTTCCATGCCGATTTTGGCAGTTGAAATAATATTGGAGGCCGGTATAGGAATTTTAATGAAAGCAATTCCGCAGATACAGGTTTTTTCAGTAAATGTGCAGCTTAAAATTTTATTGGGGCTGCTGATGCTGATGATACTGGTACCGACATTTTCAACTTTTATAGACAATTCAGTGACATTGATGTTTGATACAATAAGAAACAGTTTAAGCACATTAATAACTTAGTAACGAAGGATGATTATGGCAGGCGAAGATAAAACCGAGAAAGCCTCTCCCAAAAAAAGGCAGGATGAGCGAAAAAAAGGTAATATTTTTCAAAGCAAGGATGTAGTGACAGTCGGAGTTATAGCAATATCATTTGTGATATTGAACTTTTGGGCGCCGTATATTTACGGGTACACTTCGGACATGCTGCACAAGTACTTTTCGCTGATGAAAAAAACATACTACATCAGCGATGCATTTATCGTCCAGTTATTTAAAGATATTACATATACAATTTTTGCATCTGCGGGTTTGCCGATGGCTGCGGTAATGTTGGCATCGGTGGTATTTACCGGAGCTCAGACAAGATTTTTAATTTCAAAAGAAAATATAAAATTTAAATTTTCCAAATTAAACCCGCTTTCGGGAATTAAAAGGATGTTCTCCATTCGCGCAATTGTGGAAGTGCTAAAAAATCTCATTAAAATAATAATTTTAGGATATGTGATTTATTCCTCCATCATAGACAGCTTACCGCAGGTACCGAAATTAGTTTCGGTGGATTTGACATCAGGAATTAATTTTATAACCACATCGATAATGGCGATAGTAAAAAGTGTGGTCATTGCCTTTCTGGCAATTTCAGCATTTGATTTCCTGTATTCATGGTGGGAATACGAAAAAAACATCAAGATGACAAAACAGGAAGTCAAGGAAGAGTACAAGCAGCTGGAAGGAGATCCGCAGGTAAAAGGAAAGATAAAAGAAAGACAAAGAGCCGTATCCATGAGCAGAATGATGCAGCAGGTTCCAAAGGCGGATGTTATCATCAGAAACCCTACTCACTTTGCCGTAGCTATTAAATATGACATTGAAAAAGATAATGCTCCCATGGTGCTGGCGAAGGGAAAAGATGAAATTGCAATGAGAATAGTTAAAAAAGCCCAGGAATGCGAAATTAACATTGTTGAAAACGTGCCTCTGGCAAGAGCCTTGTATTCAAACACCGATATAAATCAGGAAATACCATTAGAATTCTACGAACCGGTTGCAGAAATACTTGCCTGGGTTTACAGGATTAAGGAAAAGGAAAAACATAAATGAAAAGCATATTAAACAATTCTATTTCTTTGTTCATAATAGCAGTAATACTTATGATAATAATACCATTGCCACCGTTTATGCTGGATTTAATGTTTATTATCAACATAGCAGTATCTATAATCATACTGCTTACAACTATGTATATAAAAGAGGCGCTGGAATTTTCAGTATTCCCGTCACTTCTTTTAATAACCACACTGTTCAGGCTGTCATTAAATGTTTCTTCCACCAGATTAATATTGACAAACGGCGGAGAAGCAGGTGCTGTAATAGCAACATTCGGTAATTTTGTTCTCCAAGGCAGTGCGGTAGTGGGATTCATAATATTTTTAATAATAGTTCTGGTACAGTTTATAGTAATTACCAAAGGAGCGGAAAGAGTTGCGGAAGTTACCGCAAGATTTACACTGGATGCAATGCCCGGAAAACAAATGGCAATAGATGCGGATTTAAGCTCGGGCATTATCTCGGAAAGCGAAGCAAGGAAAAGGCGAAGCAACATCCAGAGAGAAGCAGACTTTTACGGAGCAATGGATGGTGCCACAAAATTTGTAAAGGGCGACTCCATAATGTCAATCATTATAACCGCCATAAACCTTGTGGGCGGAGTCATCATAGGCATGGTTCAAGGAGGAGCTACATTTTCGGAGGTTCTGCAGACATATTCAATAGCCACAGTAGGTGACGGTTTGGTTTCACAGATTCCGGCACTGCTCATATCGACAGCAACAAGTATGATTGTAACAAGAGCTGCATCAGAATCAAGCTTGAATGTGGATCTTACCAATCAGGTGAAGTCACAGCCGATAGTTCTTATAATATCCGGAGTTGTGCTTTTGTTTATGGCATTGATACCGGGATTTCCGGCGCCGCAGGTACTTTCTTTGGCTGCAGTATTCATATTTTTTGGAGCACGGCTGTTAAAAAGAAATATAGCTCACAGCAGTGCCGGAGAAAACGAGCAGGTTGAAGCTCAGCAGGAAGGCGAGCCTGCCACAGAAGAGGAATACTTCAGGAATATTGACAACATATATGAATT
>DMJQ01000085.1:411-18499 GCA_003457065.1 Clostridiales bacterium | reverse complement strand
ATTCCTGACCATAAACGGAAATGCTCTGACGATTGCCGCTGTGTGCCTGGATGAACTTTACGCTCTGCACAAACATACCGCCGGAGCCACAGCAAGGGTCATACACACGGCAGTTATTGAACGGCTTCAGGATTGCAACGATTGTCTTAACGATGCTGGACGGTGTATAGAACTCGCCGCCCTTCACACCTTCGTAGGCAGCAAACTGTGCGATGCAATACTCGTAGGTTCTGCCCAGAAGGNNTGCCTTCCTCTGTATCAGACATATCCATATTGGTGAACAGATCGACGACATCGCCCAGAACTCGCTTGTCCAAATCCGGACTTGCGTAATTCTTCGGAAGCACATTTTTCAGAGATTTGTTTTCTGCTTCAATCTCCCGCATTGCTTCATCGAGAACGGTGCCGATTTCCGGAGTGTGAGCCGCAGCTGCAACGGTAGACCATCTTGCTTTCTCCGGAACGAAGAAAATATTCTCGCCCAAATACTCGTCACGATCTTCTTCAAAACCTTCGCCCTCTGCAACAAGCTCGTTATATTTTCTTTCAAATGCACTGGAAATATAGCGAAGGAAAATCAGTCCAATGATTACCTTTCTATATTCAGCGGCAGGGATGTGTCCCCATAACACGCAGGCAGCATCCCAAATTTGTTTTTCAAAGCCAATGTTGGCATTGTTCTTTTCAGCCATTGCCGATTCCTCCACTCTAACAGTTTATTGTAGTTATGCTTCTTCAGCTTATATTCTACTAAAGAGGCTATCCCATAAAACGGACATATTACTTTTCGTCCGGAACTATTTCCATAATATCGTCAAAGGTGCAGCCCAGGACAGAACAGATTTTTACGAGCGTATCCGTAGTTACATTCTCACCTCGATGCATTTTGTTGATGGTATAGTTACTCAGATTTGCCTGTTCAGCCAAATCTTTTTTCTTCATATCTCGGTCAATCAATAGCTTCCATAGTCTCTTATAGCTGACAGCCATCATCTCACCATTCCTTTCTTCCAGATATTTCGTTCAAAAAGTACCTGTACTTATAATTATAGCACGCAAATAGGTAAACTCAACAAGAAAGTGAGCTATCACTACATTTTATTTTCTTATTTCAAAGAATTATCCGAATTTTTGAAGCGGAAGGACTTTTAGAGCTTAGAGGAGCGGAATTTTGGGGTTTTACAAATTGGCAAGCAGTGTAAACCTGTACAGGTTCACTCATTTTCTCGATTTTCCCTTCGGTGCAATCTTCGCAAATTTGCTTGTTGGGGAAGCATCCCCAATCCCCTTTGATCGGTATCTACGATACCGGCTGCTCGTTCATTCTGAACGCTTTCCTGAAAAAGAAAAAACCTGGACTGCCATTTGGCATCCAGGTTAAAATCTTAATTCCATTTGATTATTCTTTCTTCTCAATCCAGCCAATAAAGGTGCTGACCTTTTCGAGTTCTTCCTCATTCATGGTTCTCAGCTTCTCGCACAATTCACGATACGGGGTATTCGCATCGTCCAGTGGGGCGAAAAATTCTGCCGGTGTCATATCAAAATACGAGATGATATTGAACAGTTCCCTGAGAGACGGCAAGGCTGCGCCGCTGGTTATTCCACGAATGTATGAGCCACTCTTATCCAAATCCAAGCTCATTTTGTGTTCGGAAATATTCTTTGCTATTCTTAATTCTGTAATCCTGATACGAATAAATTCATCATACTGCGTGTTGGCCATTCCTGTCCCTCCTTCCTCAACTATTGTAGTATGAATCGGAAGGCGACGTTGGTAGCGAGAAAACGAATTTTCTCTTTATCCTTTCTTGTATTGGTGATATAATCATCAATATCTTAGCTTGATTGGTGATACCTGTACTAAGCATCTCCAAAGGAGAGATTTCTATGAATTTATTCGCTGTCAGTTTCTTTGGACACAGACAAGTTGATGATCCGTTTTTGATTGAGCAACAGTTGGAATCAATCATCCGTGAGCTGCTTCTTACCAAAGAATATGTCGAATTCCTTGTTGGGCGAGACGGAGAATTTGATCAGCTTGTTTCATCAACGGTTCGCAGATGCAAGCGAACCATCCGTGATGACAACAGTTCTCTCGTTCTTGTACTGCCATATATGACGGCGGAATACCGGAATNNGATGAAATTGAAATCTGTCTCGAATCCGCAGAAAAGCACTTCAAGTCCGCCCATCAAGTCAGAAATCGATCCATGGTTGACCGGTCGGATTTAGTTATTTTCTGCATAGAACACAATTCTGGCGGAGCCTATCAGACCATGCAATATGCAAAAAAGGCAGATGCAAAGATCATGAATCTGACAGATGTACCTCGTTGACTTCGCTTTATTTTTCTCGGGAAGGAAGAACATGAATAAAAAGAAACGAATAGCTATTCTTTTTGCCGTCATTCTTGTTGTGGCGGTTGGAATCATAATTGCGGTGACTTCACATCAGAAAAAGGAAATGGACTTCGATGAATTTGCTGACCGTTTTGAAAAAAGCGCTGAAGAAGTTCTTGGAGAAGATGTAAAGAAGGTCGCCAAAACAGAACTCGCAGCAACGCTTACTTACGGAGATCAGACCGATAAAGACCGAACCATCTACTACCGCATTTTGAAAACGACATTTTATGATGGCGATCCGGCTGAGATCACCGGCTTGCACACAGAAGCTCTTGGGGTGCTTTTCCCGGTCGATAGCATGGACAGCTGCGAAGAAATGATGATTAAGGATTGGTATGGCGCCCTCTACAAAAAAGATAACAAGGCGTTCCTCTGCTGGACATATTCTCCCGAAATCACCTATGTTCTGGAATATGAGCCGAACCAAATTGACGACTCTGAAATTATTAAAATGGCTGAAAGTGCCGAAGTCGAAAAATAAAAAAGTAGCCACGATCCGCACCCTTTGGGGAGAGTGCAGACCGTGGCTTTTTGCTTTAACGGAAGTTCTTCTTTTCCTCTTTCTCTTGTTCTTTTTCCTGCTCTTTCTGTCTGTCGATATTCAAAATCGTTTCAACCGTCCGTTTGGCAATCAGCAGTTCTTCTTTCTCTTTTCTGATCTGACGATACTCAGCGTAGTCTTGCTTTTTCTGGACTGCCAGCTGATGAAACTCCTCATACAACGATTGCATAGACGGGAGCTTTGTAATCTGCAATTCATCAAAGGCTTGCTTCGCCGCTTTATGAATTGTGATTTCCTGACGGTGTTCTTCAAAGAATTTTTTGCTATATCCAGACTTGCGGTACTCGATATAGATTTGCCTTGTGTTACGATAATTTTTGATGTGCTGCTGCAACGCCTGAACCTCAACCATTCGTTTCTCTGCGGCCTTGATAGAATCAGAAAGCGCATCAAACCGAGCAGACAGATTTTCAATATGAGCAGTCAGATCGTCGTAGTTGCCCAAGCCTTTTTCCTTCAGCAAAATCACAGTTCGGGCAGCTNNTGAACTTCTTTGCCCACTTTTCATAACCGACCGTCTTACCCTCGGCCATCTTTGCCTGAATATCAATCAGCATCTGGAACTGCTTCGGGGCAGGAGCCTTGGTAGAGCTGCCTTTTGATTTGTGCAGGTTCTTGCCAGAGATAACCGCTTGAATTTCCTCTTTGCTATATCCTTCGCCCAGGGAACGCAGCCGAATGAAACGCTTCTGCTTCTTGCCCTTGAACGCAGGCTGCTTTCCGTCCTTGAACTCAAATCCCATGTCAGCCAGAGCCTGAATGAAGTCATCAAAGCTCTTTGGTTTCTGCTTCAGCACCGCATCAATCACATCACATAATTCGTCACGCAGGGTACGCTTCTTGGGATAAACGGTTCTTTTCTGGCGCTCCCGATATGGCTTCGGTGTAATAATGGACAGACCGTGTTCCAGGCAAACCATATCGCTGAGTCTTTGAACGGCCAGACCAGAAAGGAAGAAATTCTTGAATTTCCGTGTGGCATCCAGCGAGGTCGAATTATAAATGATATGGTTGTGAATGTGGGATTTGTCGATGTGGGTCGCAACGATGAAAGCGTGTTTTCCCTTTGTCCATCGCATCGCTGTTTCATAGCCGACCTGGTTCGCTTCATCCGGAGTGATTTCTCCTGGCTTAAAAGACTGGCGTATCTGGTATGCGATGATATTGTTCTTCTGCTGCCTGCCGGTAATGTGTTGGTACTGCCGTTTGGAAAGCAGAAATTCTTCATCCGCTGTCTTTGGATCACACTCATAGGAGCTGATAAATTCGCCATCATTGGTTTTTGCGGCGTTTTGTGAGTAGTCGGTTCTGTCTGCCAAACATTGAGCGACCGTCTTTCCCTTATTCACATGGAGCGCAATCAATCTTGTTGCTGCCATTCCCATCACTTCCTTCCAAAAAAGAAAAAGCCACCGGTCGGTGACTTTTCTCTGATATTATCTTATGACCTGATAAATGCGCCCAGACTTTCTCCTATATTCTCAGCTTTCATAACAGCCCAGACGAGTAGGAAAACCACTGCTATTGTCGCAATTGCAAGAACCACAAGGATAAGCAAGGACTGCCACAAAGCCTTTACAATGCAGTAAATCGCAGAGCCGCCAATAACCAAAAGTAGTATGCCAATCACATAGGACACAACATTTGTAAGCAGATTTCCAAGAACGCAAATCAATTTTACAGCGAACAGAATCGGCAGTGCCAATACTTTCAAAATCATTTTCATAGGAACAACCCCTTTCTTCTAACTACATTGTACAAGGGTATCTGCAATAACGCAATGATGTCAACCCTTGTATAAAAAAGGAAGGACGCAAAGGATTCTATCTCCTCTGCGCCCTAATGCTTTTCGGATTCAGTTCAACAAACTGGAATTTCTATTTGTGTTGCCATGTCATTACATAATCTTTTTCTCCGGTAGCCTCATCTAAGCCACTATGCTGAATCTCAAATCCTTCTCTCTTATAAAAAGATATTGCCCGTGCGTTCTTTTGGTATACGTTCAAGTACAACTTATTCCTTTTATCCTTTGCATAATTCAGCAGAATTTTACCTATACCCTGCGATTGCATTTCACCAGAAACAAAAATGCCCTCAACATATTCATCATTTAACCCTAGGGTTAAACTTAACTACTATTTTTTCTTTGCGATATAAAATACATAACTGTAATAATCTACTACTAATCTAAAATAAAGCGATTATAAGCTATCCTTTTTCCTGTGTTTGTTTTAAAGTTTTCATCTATACACTTTTTTATCTTTTCCTGTTCTTTTTCTTTATCCATAACCGTTAAATTTTCAAGCAAATCAGCTTCCCATTGTATTTGAAAATCAAGTCCATCAATTTTAGATGGAGTATGATGGTTGCCTATTATAAAGCATATTCTATCAATATTTTTTTTATAGCCTACCTTTTTTAATATTTCTTTCGCTACTTCTGGTCCTTCCTTTTCTTGATAGACACCATCAATAGAACCGTATTTTTTTTGTGCTTCAACCGCACCAATATCATGTAGTATAGCAATAATACTGATGAATTCTTTTTCTTCCTCTCCGATATTTTCTCCTTTCATTATATCTTCTGCATTTTTCAAAACTTTGAGAGTATGCTCTATGCCAAAAGGAATTTCTTTGAATACTTCTTTCATCTCTATAATAATTTTTTCTTTAAACATAAATTACCTCCATTTATACCTTATAGGTGTTTTAGTTCTATCTATCTACTTTTTTGTTCGCCGATACAATCAGCATCATGGGACGGCGCATTTCATCCTGCATCCCCGGAATATCCATCATGTATTCCGGCGGCTGCGGCTCCACAATATGATTTATTATAAAACCATTTGAAAGCAGTGTATTTAGATATGTGGTCAGTGTTCTATGAAATTTTGTAACCTTTTCTCCCAAAAACATAGCTGTTCGCTTTCCCTCATAGTAGTAATTGTCCACTGGAAAGTGCATAATTTCTCCCTTTCCGTTATAATACCAGTCCTGTGTCCCGTAAGCGGTAAAAATGGGGTGTTCAACTGTAAAAACTAGATTACCACCAAATTTTAGCATTTTATATGTCTTTTTTATTAAAGTCTCATAATCTTCTACATAATGAAGTGCAAGTGAACTTAGTATTATATCAAAGCTCTCATCTGGGAAATCCACATCTTCTATAGCGCAGCATTCATATTTAATCTGTGGAAAATGTGTTTTTTCTTTTGCTGTTTCGAGCATTTTATGGGAAATATCAACACCTACAACCACAGAGGCATCGTTTTCCATTGCATATATACAGTGCCACCCATATCCACATCCTAAATCAAGCACATGCGTACCTTTAAAATCCGGCAACATCTTTTTTAATGTTTCCCACTCTCCCGCACCAGATAATCCCTGTTGCGAGCGATTCATTTGACTGTATTTTTGAAAAAATGTATTATCATCATATCTGTTTTCCTTCATATATAATCACCCACCTATTTTTCCATTAGCTCTTCTAATCCTAGTTCTGATGTTAGCTTTTCAAGATTATTAAATATCCTCTCTTCATCCCAGTTCCACCACTCCAGCTTTGATAAAAATTCAATCTTTTCATCACTAAATCGTTTTTTAATAAATTTAGCTGGATTCCCACCATATATTGTATATGGTTCCACATTTTTTACTACTGTTGAGTTAGTAGCAATAATCGCCCCGTTACCAATTTTAACACCTGGCATAACAGTTACATTTTGACCTATCCACACATCATTGCCAATCACTGTATCTCCCTTAAAAGGTAGCCGCTCTACTGTCGGGGTAACCTTCTCCCAACCACCTCCGAAGATATTAAAGGGGTAGGTTGTAATTCCATTCATTCTGTGGTTTGCTCCATTCATGATAAACGTAACCCCTTCTGCAATTGCACAGAACTTGCCTATGATGAGTTTATCCCCCAAAAATTCGTAGTGGTGCTCAATGTTATCATAAAATTTCTCAGGAGACTTTTTATTATCGCTATAATAGGTATATTCTCCAATCTCAACATTTGGTCTTTTAGGTAGATTACTTATATAGCAAACCGTCTTTATATTTTCAATTGGGTAAAGCTTTTTCTTATCTGGTCCAAACATAATATTCACTCCTTGTTTCAAAATTAATTTATTAATATTGAACTAATTATAATCGATTTATTTTCCTATCCTTAATTTCATAAACTACATCTGCTACATTATCTACTAGTTTTTTATCATGGCTAATAAATATAATCCTTTCAGTGTACTCTTTCATTAACATTTCCAATGCCCCCAAGCTAGGTATATCAAGAAAGTTCATCTATTAATAATATGTTATATCTACCCATAAGCATTTTAGGTAACAATAACTTAATAATTTCACCACTACTTAAGATAAATAATCTTTTCCCAATAATTTTGTGCAAAACCCATAGAGGCAAACATTGAACGGACTTCTGATGTATTGTGAATAAGGGGGAGATTAACAGCAACCCACACTATTAAATACCAATTTTGTTTTAGCTGTCTCCTATCCCTAGGATACAACTAAAGACATCTTCTTTTTACAATACCCAAGGTACAATTAAAGTATTTTATTTGGTCCAATATGAATTAACGAATACAGTTTCAAGTCCCAGTTTTTGCATGTTATTATGACTGATAGAACCAAACTCTACATCTGTATACAATTTTTCCAATCCCAACTCTTTTGCTTTATTAATCCTGTACATTAATAATGCTTTTTGACTTCCCTTTTCTCTAAAATCTTTAAAAGAGTAATCATTAGCAATGTATCCTTCTTTATTATTGATAAAAAGCGAGCCAATACCCGCGACCTTCCCTCCAATATAGGAAATAAAATTGTAAAAGTTAGGCTTATAAAAATATGGTGCTTTTCTTTTTATTACCGATGCATCAATGTCCATACCACCATTGGATTCTATTACTATGTTTACGAATTCTTCAGCATTTTCTTTTGTTACTTCAACTATATCTATTTCATTTATAGAGCCTTCATACACCTTAGGAATTACCTGCATAAATGCTAACTGCTCAAAAACTGTATAACCATGATTAAACAAGGCTGTTGAAACTTCTCCATTAATATTGTTAGGTGTCATATCAAAGCATGGAATTATGTTTTGTTCTCTGTATATATCCAGTATCTGATCTAGTTTATCTATATCTTTCATTCCAAATCCCTTTACTCTATTATAATAAATGGAGTTAGGACTGTTAGGTTCGTAAATTAAACTGCAGTTTCCTATTTTCCTTACCTCTAACCTTTTATCAATTTTTGAAAGAGCCCTTTTGGAATTGAATTTAGTTAATTGAATTTCCATATCCTCTATTTTACTTACTTGGTCTAGTACTTTATTACTACGCATAAAAAACCTCCATTGAATCTATCCAGTGTATTAACATTTCTACCTTGACTTACTCTTCTCTTTCAGCATCTTTCGGGCACTCTTCATGCCGCCAAATTCCTTGAAAATTTCATTAAGCTTTTCATTTTCTATTTGCCTAGAATTTAATCCTTCATATTTAGCTTCTTTTTTGAGTTTCAGATAGCTCTCAAGCCTATCTTTGGATAGTAATCCAGCTCTTATGGCCTCTTGCACCGCACATTTTGGCTCATTAGAATGGGTACAGTCGCTAAACTTACACTTAGCCGACAACTCATCAATGTCAGTAAAGGTTTTTGATAAATCAACACTTTCAATTCCTATTTCCCTCATTCCTGGAGTGTCAATAACAACACCACCATTTGGGATGACAATCATCTCTCGCCTGGTTGTAGTGTGTCTGCCTTTATCATCATTTCGTATTCCATTAGTTTCAAGAATATTTTCACCAATAACCTTATTAATCAAAGTAGACTTTCCAACACCTGATGATCCTATAAATGCAATAGTCTTTCCACTGCCAAGATAACTTTTTATTGGCAAGTAGCCATCCTCACTCATACTTGAAGTAACTATTACATCTACTCCCATTGCTACAGTATCAATTTCTGTCAGCTTTTCAGAAAGATCCTTGCACAAATCTGATTTAGTAAGCACAATGACAGGCTTTGCTCCACTATCCCAGGCAATTCCAAGGTAACGTTCTATTCTACGAATATTAAAATCATTATTAAGAGACATACAAATAAAAACCGTATCAATATTTGAAGCTACAATTTGATTATCATTTGATGTTCCTGCTGCCTTTCTAATAAAGGCACTTTTTCTTGTGAGTATGGTATGAATAATTGCGTTTCCACTGATATCTTCTGTTCGATCTATCATAACAAAATCCCCTACTGCGGGATAATCGGAGACATTTTTTACCTTAAAACGAAGCTTACCAGAAATTTCTGCTGTTAATTCACCATCTTCTGTTACAACCTTGTATAGGTTTTTGTACTCCGAAATAACTCTCCCAATATAAAGCTCTTTATATAAAGTAGACTCAGTTATAAATCTTTTATTAAGCCCTAAATTCGTCATATCTATTTTATTCAATTTTTTTATCCTCCTAAAGCTATTTTGATTTCATATAAACTTACGGGAGGCTATACCCCTCCCAGGTTACTACAATGCTATTATTAAACATAAAACAACAACTCCTTCTTTTAATTGTAAATAAATAAAATAATTATCGAACTAAGTTTAATTTTTTATCTTTGATTTCATAAACTATGTCGGCTACATTATCCACTAGCTTTCTATCATGACTAATAAATATTATCGTTCCAGCATACCCTTTCATTAACACTTCCAGCGCCTCTAGGCTAGGTATATCAAGAAAATTACTTGGTTCATCCATTAATAATATATTATACCTACCCATAAGCATTTTAGCTAGTAACAGTTTAATAATTTCACCACCACTTAAAACAGATAGTTCTTTGTTAATATCCCCATCTTTAATTCCCATGGAAGAGAGTACTGAGCGGATTTCAGTAATATTGTAGTCACAATCTTCCTTCATAAATTCCATAACCTTTTGATTATGGTTATATTTGTACCCATTTTGGGAAAAGTAGCCTATTTCTGCCTTAGGGGAGGTTGATATACCATCTTCATGGTTTAATATCATTTCAATTAAAGTTGTTTTTCCAGTACCATTCCCACCAACTAGTGCCACCTTTGCTCCAAGAGGGATTTGGAAGGAAGCTTTCTTAAATAACACATTATCCCCAAAATTCTTATTCACTTCCTCTCCAATAATAGGATAAGGATTATGAAGTTCGAGTGCCTTGCTCTGTCTAAAACGAATGGTACTGATATTTTCTGGAGCCTGTATTTCTCCCAAATCTTCAATTCTTTGCTCAATGGACTTAGCAGCATTATGCAATGTTTTTTGCTTGCTTCCTATAGTTTTCTGATGTGCTAAACGTCCACCACTTTTGGATTTATCTTTCTTAGCTGCACCCTTTGTCTTCTGGCTCATTTTATTTGCTTGGTTTCGTTTTTCTTCTGCCGCTTTTTCCAATCGCTCTTTCTCAGCGATAAATTGCTTATATTTTGTGGCCTGGTTTTTATATTCTTCCTCTTTCTGATGAAGGTAATCAGAATAGTTCCCCCAATACTCTGTGATATTCCCATCCTTTAGCTCCCATATCTTATCAACAACCTCATCGAGAAAATAACGATCATGACTAATAATGAGTAGTGCACCATAAAAATACTTTAGCTGCCCGATTAAAAAGTCAATTCCCTGACGGTCTAAATGGCTCGTTGGCTCATCAGCAAAAATACCATGCACATGGCCTGATAGGGCTTGTGCTATTTTTAACCTGGTCTCTTCACCACCACTCATTATCTTCCTATCTAAATCCCCAACACCTAGCTTTCCCATTATTGAAAAGTCTTTAACCTCTTGCGTAACTATTTCATCTAACTGGGGAATATATGCAAATTCTCCTATACGATTAAGCTTGCATCCAGGTGGGGTTAATTCTCCTAACAATACTTTTAATAAGGTACTTTTACCTGTACCATTTGCCCCAACTAACCCAATACGATCATAACTATATAACTCCAATTCATCAATGTCTAAAATATCACGTCCTGTATATTCTACAAATATATCTTTCGCTTTTATTAATAATTCCATTTTTCTTTCCTCCTGTCTAAAATCGCATGTTCTCATACCTATTCGCAGGAAAAACCCTGCGATTTAAGCAGGAAGAATTACATAAATATATAATACATAAGTGTACCTCCTCATATTTTTTATTTCCTTCTTTTATTTTTCATCTAAACCCTTAATTACTGGAATAAATGGACAAATCATTGCAATCCCTATAATTAAGATTCCAGATATTAAGAACCAATTGCTTACGCCGATTCTATCCGCAAATAACCCAGATAGTATTAATCCAACGGGCATAGCTAAAGACATAATGCTACCTGTTAGGGAAAATACACGTCCTAAATATTCAGGCTTAATTCTCTCTTGGAAAAGTGCCGTTTGAACACCACTATAAAACGGAACGGAGAGTCCCATAATTGCACAACATAATGCAAATACCACAAAGCCACTTGGAGGAAGTAATCCCGAAATAGTCAAACTGGCTCCCATCATAAAAATAGATGCAGTTATTAGTATTATTCGCTTTTTGTAGCTACCAAATAACCCTAACAGCATGCTTCCTATGAGCATGCCTGAAGCATAGGCTATTTCTGTAATAGATACATGCATAGGTGTTCCTTTAAAGTATTCCATACTAATTAATGGATAAAGTGCATTGATTGGCATGTAAACCAGCATATATAAAGTACCTATTAGTAACAAAGCAAATAACCCTTTATTTTCTTTCAAAATATAAAAGCCATCTTTCATCTCTTTTATAAAACTTAGGCTTAATTCTTGCTTTTCTACATCAAGCTTAGGGATTTCTATCAATGCTAGTGCAATAATAGCAACTATGGCACCAAATACATCAATTGCTATAATCGCATTTAATTCCCAAATAGAATATAAAAAGGCTGCGGCAGCTGGGCTAATAATATAGCTTATAGATTGCAATGATTGGCTGTAGCCAGCACATTTGGTTAATTGATCTTCTGGTACTAAAAGTGGTGTTACAGCACTTAATGCTGGGGAATGAAAAGCTGTTCCAACACTTCGTATAAAAAGCACCACCATAATCATCCATATCGGAATTTCCATATATAATGCAATAAATGCTAATACTGCACCTGCTATAGCAATAATTAAATCTGCTATTATCATAATCGTCTTTCTATTATAACGGTCAACTAAAACACCAATAGCAGGTCCTAAGACTGCATATGGTAGAAAACCAATAAGTGAAGCTATTGATAATACCATGGCAGATCCCGTCTTTTCTGTAATATAAAAGATAATCGCCATTTGTAATATAGCACTTGTAATAAGTGAAACTGCCTGACCTGCATATATTGTAAAAAACCTCTGTTTCCAATTATATTTTTCCATTTTATCTACTCCTATATTTTTCTAAAATAATTCTTCCAATTAAAATCATAATTATTTTAGGCAATAAAAATGCAGACCCAGTCCCACAATGTGACTTCGATCTGCATATATACAATATGAGGATACACTAAAGAAAGGTATAGCAAAGAAGCTAATCCTTACCTTAATCAACTCCAACATCGTATAAATAAGCACAACAAAAAGCCTATCACTGTGGATAGAATTGCTCTTTTTATTGCTGGCTTATCTTAAACGCATTGAAGCTGTCATAGTTTAGTTCCTCCTAAATTCTCAATTATATCAACGTATACTATAGCATAATAAATTAATATATTCAATACTAAAATCTGATAAATAATAAAACTGTCATTCCAGAGAATAAGTCGTTGCCCCTGATAATTAGCCATTTTATGATCTAATTTTGTTGTTGAATTTTCTGTATTCCTACCACGCATTCGATATGTCCTCTGTTGGTATCAAAAAATCTTATATGGTCTTCATACATGTGTACATCCATTGCTATAGTAGAAAAATCATAAGCATTTGTCATTTTCAAAACATAAACTGCTCTTCTATCCATTATAGTCCTTCTCTATCTAAAATTCTTCCCACTCACCCATTTCATAAGATTACAAAAATTATCCCACTCTTTAGGGAATTTATTATCCCCACTTATTTCCCTTATTTTTGCACCTTGCTTTATTTCAATATTCCATTGAGTCCCATCCAAAATGTCAAGGTCTATATAATTATTCTTCCAGTTCAATAAGTTTACTACTTTTAATCCTTCTACAAATCTTTCTAATGTAGCCTTCCTTATTGTTTTTGAATAATAAGTGTTTTCACCTNNAGCTTCCTTGAAGTAAGTCAATATCTATTTCATAATAACCACCAAAGTAACCCCCAACCGAAGTTTTTATTCCTTCTATATCTCCATATGCCTTATCAACAACCTCTTTTTTATTCCATTCATTTGCACAATCATTGCAGTAGTATTCTGGATCTATATCAGTAATAAGACAGCCACCTAATTTTATTTTACCTTGTGCTTCCATAAATAAAGCTTCTCCTGTTGGCTCACCATACAATATTTTTATCACATTCCGAGAGTTACACTCAGGGCATTTTCGATAATTTATTGCCATGTCATCCCCCTCACAATACAATTCCACTTTAGGTCTTAACTATGAGCTTTCCAGGAAATTAACCATTCAAAGTTTCTTCTCCAATTAGCTCTCATTCCATTTTTATTTTTCCAAATTGCTTCTGGCCCTGTTGTTCTTGTTAAATCTATCCTGTATTTATTATCTATAACTTCTAGGACTTGTGCTGTTCTATTTTTGCCTGATTGATAACAACTATTAATATTATCTGACTCTAAGACTAGCCCACAAAAATTTTCCATTACTCGTACCTTTAATACCACTGATAATTTATTTTTATAAAATTCTTCATCTATATTTTTATACTTATTTATTATAATATATCTCTTATTCCTTATCTGGCCTAATTCTTCAGAATACAGTAGGGATAAAACCTTTTCTGCTCTTAAAATATCATCCCCTTCTATTGTAATAAAAATAATATTCAAATCCTCTTTTTGTTGAATATATATATTTTCAGCTAATCTTTTAGACTTCTTTATAATTTCAGATGACTGCCCAAGGGGAAATTCTAAATGATAGTTTTTGTTTGTAGATTTTCTTTGGTTAATACTTGTATCTATACTTGATTCTCCATCATCTAGACCTATGTCATAAATATATATAGTCCCTGGAGAATTATTTACCATACTCCCTTTTTTAGCGTTGATAGGAATTAATTCTTTACCATTTGGATTAAAACCATATACATATGCTTTTGGATTTTTTACTAATCCATTTCCCCCCATAGTAACAAAGTTATAGGAAGAATTTTCTATTGCCCTAACCTTGTTATACTTATACCATTTATCATAAACTACATCCCCACCCGTGCTATTAATAAGGATATCTATATTTTGTAAGCCATATATCCTGCTGAATAAAGAATGATTACAGTCATAGCAAATAGTCATCCCTATTCTATATCCCTTATATATTATTGGCTCAAACATAGTCNNAATTCATTATATTTCTCAAAGTCAAAGGCTGAATAAGAAGTCATTGTATGTTTAATATAAAGCCCTATCTCGGTCTCCTCTGTACTTGCAAATGCATTAGCATAGAGACTAAAAATCGTACCATATTTGTCCATGCTACTAATTATAACAGCCTTTTCCATCTCTTCACTCAAATCAAGGCTTAATTCATAAATCTTGTCAAGGTCATCTTTATTTGCAATATCAGACCCTTCTACTAAACTAACAAAAGGAAAATAAGAAAATTCTGGTAGCACAAATATATCAAATTCGGAGTTTTTAACCTCTCTTAAGGCCTTATTAAAATCTTCTTTATTTTTTAATTCATCTGTTTGCAAATACATTCCTATTCTAAATCCATTCTGACTATTAGATTCAATTTTTCTTTCTTTTGTTTTACTAGCTTTATTTATATCCAATATTTTTTTAAGTTCTATTTCTGCCTTGTCAGATTCAAAATCTATTTGGCCATGCATTATCCTAACTAGTTTATATCCATTTTTATTTGCCTCTATATCTCTAACACTATCATAATAAGCCCTTGCTTCATCTCTGTTAAATGGATGATTATCTTTAGCTTGTATGTCCTGGCAAGCCCTAATCCATAGGTCTCTATCGTAGTCTAATTTGATATCCGTATAGGATAATAAAGATACTCTTCTAGCTTCAGAGAAATGTTGTCTTTCATCATATTCAATGATAACCTTTTCACTTTCACAAACAAAATCACATCTTAAAGTAACATTCTTTTTCGCAAAGGTGCTATCCCCTCTATAGCTTGATAGAGCTTTGTATAAATCTTTATAGACTCCTTCTATTTGCTTTGGAGACTTTAACCAAGGAAATGTTTTTTCACATACAATATCTCCCTTGAAAATTTTATTAAGTAATAGTTGAAGATAATTTTTATATTCAATAACATTTTTTGAAGATATAGTGATTTTTTTCGTTTCTTCTTTATTCGAGACCATACTCCCATCATTACTCAATTCTAGCCTGCTTTTCTCATGTGTTGATGGCTTTTTTCCCAGAGTTTTATTATCTCTTTGCTCTGATTTTCCTGTATAATGCATTTCAAAACCTAGTCTTTCAAAAAATCTTACAGTCTCCATTCCACCACCATAATCACTTTTTCTAATATCCTTTCCATAAGCTGCTTTATATGCCATGCCCCTAATATGTTTAGCTGGTAATTTTTGACCTTTATATATAAGAAAGGTAACTTTTGGCTCAGGATATTCAGGGTTTTCCTTATTGAATATGTCAATGGCTTTTATTACATCTTCTTTTGATATATTCATCCAGTTGAATTTTGCCATCCTATTTCCCCCTTCCGATTTCTTTTCTTCAATCTTTTAACTTTCTAATATATCTTAAGCAATATAAAATCCTTCTATCTCTAGTTTATCTTCTTCATCTTTCAAAATCCAGATATGATCTCCTTCCATTAACTTATTAATAAAATCAATTTCTTTTCAATAAAGCTAAAATATTATCCCTATATTTCTATCATAAAATATTTTTTATTATCTTCTAATTGCTGCCACTTAAAATTATATATCTCTTTTAGTATTATAGATTCTTTATCTTTCATGGCTCCAGTAGGCTTATATATTTCTCCATAGACCTGGTATTCTTTCCTAAAATATTTATAGATTCCTTGATTACTTCTGCCTTCATAAAAGGGTCTATCTGATACAAGGACAACTACTGCTGTTTTAGTAAATCCACTTTCCTTTAGTTCCTCCATGAACTTTATATCTTTAACAAATGAATACATCTGCTCTGGATATTGTCCATTTAAAGGATGCTTTAATTCAATAGCATATCTTTCAGATTTGTCTTCATTAAAAATTGAAATATCTATTTCCTTTTTTATGGTCTGAGTGCTTATTGAAAAATAGGATACATTTCTTTCAAATTGAATTGTGTAGCCTTTTAATTCTCTTCTTAAAAATAAACCTAATTCATGTTGAAAACTAAATTCATTATATATTTCTATGCTTTCTGCTTCTATGTATAGAAAAAATCTTTCTACTAAATCTTTTAAATCCAGCAATAATCTCACCTCCAAATAAGTCATAAGTCTATTTTAAATTCTTTTGTATCTTTGCTGATTTGATGAGGTCTTTTCTATAGCCTTTGCACCTTTCCCATCCATTTTATTTACTTGATTAAGAAATAAGGTTCCAAGGAGCAATCTATTGCTCCTTGGAATCCGATTCCATACATACCCTTTAAAGAGTTCTTTGACTAAAAATATTTCGCCCTTTTTTAATTTTTCAATTTCTTCAATGGCTTCTTCTAATAACTCATTTACATCTTTCAAGTTGTTCGCTCCTTAAAATAGATTTGTTAACAACGTTGTTGATAATATTATACCATAATTTATTTTAATAAATAGATTTTAATATTGTAAATTTCTCAATAACACATGCATGGATTGACTTTTCCTCTTTATTTAGATTTTAAGGTATTCTTAGGTCAATTTTCTAGATAATCATCAAATTCACGCTGACATTAATCTCATAGTGCGGTAATATAGACATATAAATAAAATACTTAGCTTAATGCCTGCTTTTAAAATAACTTTAATAGCAAGCACAGTAAGTGTAGACACACTTACGAGAAAATTGATGAAGCGGACCCATTTAGGTTCGCTTCTTTTTATCTAATTTTCTACTTGTTCCTATCGGAATGATTTAGGGGACACCCCTAATACCCTGTTATAAAGAAGAAAGAAAAGGAGGATTTATATGGCAAATAGACTTAGAAAAAATGATATTCATGTAATGGTTACTGATGAAGAAAAGGAACTTTTTAAGAAAAAACTTGAAATGAGCAAGTCAAAATCAATGGGACATTTTATAAGGAAAAGTGTCCTTGAAGCCCCTATATTTGTAATTGATATGAATATTTTTAGAAGGCTACAAACTCTTATAGGGAAAAACTCTAACAACCTTAACCAAATTGCAAAGAGAGTAAATAGTACAGGAATAATCTATAGAGAANNAGAATGATGATATCTCAAGAGAAATAATTAAAATTCAAAATATCCTGACAAGAAAATATATGAATAGAGCTGATTAAAATGGCAATTACAAAGATACATCCCATCAAATCAACTCTCAGCCTTGCAATTGATTATATTACCAGTACCGACAAAACTGACGAGCAAATTCTCATAAATTCTGATGGCTGCTCCCCTGCAACTGCCCACCTACAGTTTATGAATACAAGAGAAGTAAACAATACTAGGGGAACAGTTCTTGCCAGACATTTAATACAAAGTTTTGTCCCTGGAGAAGTAGCCCCTGAGAAGGCTCATGAGATAGGCATTGACCTTGCTAAAGAAATTTTAAAAGGAGAATATGAATATGTTCTAGCAACCCATGTAGATCGTAACCATATTCATAACCACATTATCTTTAATAATGTAAACTGGAAAACAGGTAAATGCTATCAATCAAATAAACGAAGTTACCATAGAATTCGCTACCAAAGTGATAAGCTATGCAAGGAAAATAATCTTGTTGTCATAGATGAATACTATGAAAAATACA
>DMJQ01000085.1:0-261 GCA_003457065.1 Clostridiales bacterium | reverse complement strand
TGAATACTATGAAAAATACAAGAAAAAGTATAAGACAAAAGGTAAATCCTATAGGGAATATCAGGAGAGAAAGGAAGGCACTTCATGGAAGGGAAGACTCCAGTTTGATATTGATAGAGCTGCTAAGAAAGCTAAAGACTGGGAAGATTTCCTCTATCTTATGGAGCAGTATGGATATGAAATCAAACATGGAAAGCATATCGCTTTCAAGAAAAAAGAGGGTCAAAAGCGTTTCACTAGAGCTATGCGAATTGGAGAAGA
>DMJQ01000201.1 GCA_003457065.1 Clostridiales bacterium | reverse complement strand
GTCGAAAGGGTATATTGACCCTGTTGTTTTTATAGAGCGGCAAAATGCACTGACACTAGAGCTTGCCGCGGCGAAAAAGAAAAGGAGCCAGCTTCTGGACAATAACGGTTTTGACCGCGAAATCGCTGGAACGGAGCTTCTGCTGGAGCTGATTAGAAACAACCCTGACGTGATGGAAGCATACCGTGAGGATTTATTTTTACAAACTACAGACAAGGTCATCATACAGAAAAACGGGCAAATCACCTTCCGGCTTATCAACCGACTGGAACTGTCCGAACCCTGCAGAAAGGAGTANNGAGACAAGATTATCGTACAGGAAAACGGACAAATTACCTTCCGGCTCATCAACCGGCTGGAGTTGTCCGAGCCCTACAGAAAGGAGGCGGCAGAAGATGATGCAGAGGCATATGCCCATCGGCTATAAGCTGGTGGAAGGAAAAATACAGTTTGACGAACCCAAAGTGGCTGTTGTAAAAAAGGTATTTGTGGATTATTTGTCCGGAACTGCCACCCGTGCGATTGCAAAGCAGCTAACCCAAATGGGACTTTTGAACGCCAACAACAAAGCCTCTTGGAATCACGTTTCCATTGGCAAGATATTGGAGAATGTCAAATATCTGGGGGACGAATTCTACCCGCAGATGATTGATGCCGGATTGTTTGAGCAGGTGCAGAAACGCCGGAAAGAGCGCTGTGAACAGCTGGGACGGGGCATTCACCCTAACCGCATGAAACATCAATACACCTTCACTGGAAAACTCCGGTGCGGAGAATGCGGCGAGGTTTATCGCATATACATCGAACACTGCGGCAAAGCTACGGAACGCAGCCTCTGGAAATGCAAGAGATATATCTACAGGAACAGAGTGTACTGCCGCTGTGGCTTCCTCACAGATAAACAGATTGAAAAAGCCTTCCTTGACGTCGCCAACCGGATTCTCACCAGAATACAAATCCTTGACCGAAAGCCAAGGAAAGAACCCGTGCCATATAACCGAGAATTTCATAAATTGGATCAGCAAATTAAAGAGCTGGAAGTAGAAGGGCGGTATTCGTCCAAAGAGCTTCCGGCTCTTCTTTATGAACGGGCAACAGCCTTTTATCAAACGGCGCGGATTGATGACACCGACTATAACACCGGAAAGATGAAACAGGCATTTTCAGGCAGACCACCTCTCCGGGAATTTGACGAGGAACTGTTTTCCACGGTGGTCAGGCAAATCACGGTCCATGCCGATCAGCGGCTGGTGTTTGAATTTATCAACGGTTTAACCATGGAGGCCGGATACTGATTCACGGAAAGGATGAGAGCATGAAAAAGAATAAACAGGAAGCAGAAAAAAAGGATAAGCCTTTACATATTGCGATTTACATGAGAGTGGGAAGTGTGGAGCAATTAAGCCCCGAAGCACAGCAGGAATATTTCAAAGCAAAGACGGTAAGCGTCAGGAAAGGAGAAGAATGTGATGCAGACAGCAACAGCGAAAAAGAAAAACATATCGGTTATACCATCCCAGCCAGAATATGACCGGAGCATAAAGCCACAGTTTAAAACCCTGCGGGTAGCGGCATACTGCCGTGTCAGCACGACACTGGAACAGCAGGAAACCAGCTACGAAGCCCAGGTTTCCTACTACACCGAAAAAATCAAGAGCAACCCCAACTGGAAGCTTGCTGGCATTTATGCCGACGATGGAAAAAGTGCAACTAACACCAAAAAGCGTGATGACTTCAACGCCATGATCGAGGACTGCATGGCCGGGAAAATTGACATGGTCATCACCAAGTCGGTCAGCCGCTTCGCCAGAAATGCGGTAGATAGCCTGCAGAACATCCGTAAACTAAAAGAAAAAAACATCGCTGTCTTCTTCGAAAAAGAGGGCGTAAATACACTGGATGGCACCGGCGAGCTTTTAATCACCATTTTAAGCAGTCAGGCACAGGAAGAAAGCCGGAACCTAAGTGAGAACACCCGGTGGGGTCTGGTCAGACGCTTTGAAAACGGAATCGTCTCGGTCAACCATAACAAGTTTTTAGGCTACACTAAGGATAAAAACGGCGAGCTGGTCATCGTACCGGAGGAAGCAGAGCTGGTCAGACGAATTTTCCGGCTTTACCTCGAAGGGAGCAGTATTGTTCAGATCGGCAAGATTTTAGATGATGAGGGAATCACCACTGTCACCGGATTAACCCAGTGGTGTCCCGGTGTAATTGATAAAATGCTAAGTAACGAGAAATACATGGGGGATGTCCTTCAGCAGAAAACCTATACGGTTGATTTCCTCTCCAAAAAGCGTGTCAAGAATAACGGTATCGTCCCCCAGTATTATATCCAGGATGACCATGAAGCCATTGTCTCGAAAGAGCTTTACTACCGGGTGCAGGAGGAAAAAACCAGGCGGGCAAGCCTGAGCAAATCCGCGGTTGCCAGAAAAGCAAAAAAGGAGAAAAGCAAATACAGCTCCAAATATGCCCTGACAGACATCACGGTATGCAAGGAATGTGGTCAGCCTTACCGCAGACAGATCTGGTCGAAATACGGTCAAAAAAGCGCCGTGTGGCGGTGTGAGAACCGCCTGAAGAATGGCACAAAGAACTGCAAAAACTCTCCGACCTTAAAAGAGGAAGTCCTGCAGGAAGCAGTTATGGCCGCCATCAACAGCGTGGTGGAAAACCGCGGCGAGTTTGTTAGCGCCTTCCGTGAAAATGTCATCCAGGTCATCGGCAGCTATTCCACCAAAAACATACCGACCGAATATGATGGGCAGATTGAAAAGCTGCAGGGTGATATGCTGGCCCTAATCGAGGAAAACGCAAAGAAGGGTTCCCTCACGGAAGATTTTGATGAACAGTACCAGAGGATTGCAGAGAAGATCAAGGACTTAAAGCAGAAGAAGCTGGAGCTGGTGCGGGAACGGAAACAGGCGGAAAGCTTCCAGCAAAGGGTCACTGACATGGATGCCTGCCTGAAGAAAACCACCTGCGAGGTACGGGAATTTGACAATGACTTAGTGCGAAGGATTCTGCAGAATATCAAAGTCATCAACGAAGAACTGATAGAAATCCAATTCAAATCCGGAATTGTGATGAAACAGAGGGTTTCCTATTATGACTAATTAATACAACGGTAGGATCGGTTTAAAAAGCTGTTCCTGCCGCTTTTTATTCAAAAAAAGGAGGAATGAAAAATGTTATTGAACGATTACATAGAACAAGTAAGGCTACATATAAAAGAGTATTTACCAGAAGAATTTCAAGATGTTGAGCTGATCCTACAAGAGCAGAGAAAAAACAATGATATGCTCCTTCATGGAATGTCACTGAAAAGTCCCGATAGAAACATTTGTCCGCTTATTTACCTGGATGATTATTATGAACTCCATCAAAGTGGTATGGCAGCGGAGGATACCTTCCGTTTAATTAGCAAAAATTATCTTATTGCTCTGGATAATGTTAAGTTCCAGAAGGATATGAATTTTTCTTATGACCATATGAAAGACAAACTGTTTCTTTGCGTAGTCAATGCTGAAAAAAACCAAAAGGTGCTGGATTCGGTGCCGCATCAAAGAATAGAGGATTTGGTGGTTTTGCACCGGTGCTTGATCCACAGCAGCAATCATCATTCGGGGTCGATATTGGTTAACAACAAACTACTGGATGAATGGGGGATCAGTGAGGAAACTCTTCATGAACAGGCATTGCGGAATATGGACCGCTTATTCACTCCAGAATTCCATCCGATTGAATACAATATATCAAAAATGATGGGAATCCCCTATCATGAAACGGAAGCCGCATGGAGGGCAAGTGACATGTTTGTCCTGACCAATAAACAGGGATACTATGGAGCTTCCTACCTGTGTTGTCCGGATATCTTAAAGTGGGTCAGTGAAAGAATGGGTGGTGATTTTCTGGTTTTGCCGTCCTCCATTGACGAAATCATAATATTGAGGCAAAAGGATGATATGGACATAAGTGAATTACAGGAGATAGTGGAATCGGTTAACCAGACAGCGGTTAGCGATATCGAATATCTGTCAGACAGTGTTTACCACTACGACAACCGGGATCAGGCTCTGTCCATCCTTGAAGAAAATGATATGCAGCAGGGTATGAGGCTGCAATAATACCCTGCCTTGAGGTGCGGGATTATGATATAACAGCAGGTTTTAAATTACGATTTATGAGCAACAAATTGGCGGGAACAGTTTAAAAAGCTGCTCCTGCCGCTTTTTATTCTAAAAAAGGAGGAATGAAAGATGTTATATGACCAGAAAAACGTGGAGCGTCTCAAAGAAAGGTATCCCGAAGGAACCCGTATTCAGTTAATTGCTATGTCAGGAGAATCGGATATGCCTTCTGGACTGATGGGAACCGTGGATTTTGTGGATGACATCGGTCAGTTGCAAATGAAATGGGATAACGGCCGTTATCTTGCTCTCGTTCCCGGCGAGGACAACTTTACCGCCATCTCACAACTGAGGACGGAACAGGCACAAAAACAGAAACCGGATGCGCCGCTGATCGGTATCAACGGAAACGTGTTCAATCTGATGGGCATTGCCTCCCGTACGTTGAAAGCAGCTGGCATGGGAAAGCAGGCTAATATAAAAAATGTTTTTGGAGGCTTATACCGCAGACGGATTTATAAGCCATGCGGATTCTCTGTGCCAAAATAAGAGAATATGGGCAGTGGTAGGCGAGAGCACCAATTATACTTCTGAATTTTTAAAAAGAATTGCAGACGAAGCAGTAAAAAGAGGATATGATGTAGAGCTTTTCTGTGTACCTTTAACCCCTGACAAACTGAAACACGTCTATATTCCTGAAATGAATCTGATTGTAACCGGCACTGAGAATTATGTAACCAACAGCTTTGAAAAAGTATTCGACATACACGGCATTATGGATACAGATAATTTAAAAACTCACATTTCTGAAATCGAAAACAATCTGCATCTGTATGATTTATTAATTAAAAATGCGCTTGAAAAACTATCCGAAACCAAAAAATATCACGAACTTCTTGAAATTTTTTACGTCAACAGCATGAACTTCAACGGTGTAGATGAATGCTTTGACAGTATATTCAACAGATATACATAAAATTCCAAGGAGGTTTATTATGGTTCTAACTTCTCTACACTACTTTTATATTGTAATGGTGGTAATTATTCTGTCAATTATGCTTATGAAAAAGGATATTGTCATTCCATGCATCATCGGTATACTCGCAATGGGTTATCTTTATTCCGGAAGCGCTGTTGCGGCTATTCAGTCCATATTCAATGCAATAATTTATGCAGGCAATGAATTCTGGGGAATCATCGTAATCATTTCTCTTGTTGTAGCCATGTCAAAGGCACTGCAGGAAGTTGGTTCTGATGTACTGATAATGTCACCCATTAAAAAAGTCATGGTCAGCCCCGCAAGAGCATTCTGGAGTATAGGCCTGACAATGATGATTATTTCATGGCTTGTGTGGCCCAGTCCGGCTGTTCCTATTGTAGGAGCTGTTTTGCTGCCTGCTGCGGTTACGGCAGGTCTGCCTGCAATATATGCAGCTGTTGCTATGAACTTGTTCGGCCACGGCATCGCACTGTCCAGCGATTTCTTTATTCAGGGTGCGCCTACGATTACAGCAGCGGGAGCCGGAACAGAAGTAACAGAAATAATTTCGGCATCAATTCCGATATGGCTTTCAATGTCACTGGTAACCGTGATCGTAGCATTTCTAATGATGAAAAGAGATATGAAAAAAAATTCCGAATACTATGCTCAAATTGCTAAAATGGCAGAAACAAAAGAAGTAAAGCGTGGCAAGACTACAATATTAATGGCAATATTGACACCGGCAGGTTTTATCTTTGATATTGCCGCAATGCTGAAATTTAAGCTGGCAGGCGGGGATGCAACTGCTCTTGTCGGAGGAACCGCAATTATAATAATGCTGATTACCGTTTTAACAACATACAATATTAAAGACGCTTTCGAAAAGGTTGTAGATTACATCAAAGCAGGCTTTTCATTCGGGATAACGGTATTTGCCCCGGTAATTTTCATAGGCGGATTCTTCTTCCTTGGAAATCAGAGCGGTGCAGCAGCAGTATTTGGTGAAGGAGCTCCGGGAATATTAAATGACATAAGCATATTTATTTCTCAGAACATTCAGATGAATAAATTCTCTACCGTTCTGACTCAATCTGCCGTAGCAATTATTACAGGTCTTGACGGCTCAGGTTTTTCGGGACTTCCCATCGTAGGATCTCTGGCATATACTTTCTCCAACATAGTTGACATCAACATGGCAGGTCTGGCGGCATTAGGACAGGTAATAACGGTGTGGGTAGACGGAGGAACCATAATACCATGGGCAGTCATTCCCGTTGCCGCAATATGCAAAATAAGCCCTCAGGAGCTGGCAAGGAAAAACCTGATTCCTGTTTTGTGCGGTATCGTGGCTGCAATTGTGACAGCTTTGATAATATTATAGCGGCATACTATGCTCCATGTATTTTATGCAAATAAAGGTGTAAGCCATTATGACCTACACCTTTTTCTAATTGCCTGTATTATTTTTTCATCAGTGTTTTTTTCAGGTATTGACCCGTATATGATTTTTTAACCTTTGCAATTTCCTCGGGAGTGCCTTCCGCAACTATTGTTCCTCCGCCGTCACCGCCTTCGGGACCTAAATCGATGATGTAATCGGCGGTTTTTATTACATCCAGATTGTGCTCAATCACTATTACTGAATTCCCCGCCTCTACAAGCCTGTTCAAAACATCAATGAGCATGTGTATATCCGCAATGTGAAGCCCTGTTGTAGGTTCATCGAGAACATATAATGTACTTCCGGTTCCTCTTTTACTGAGCTCATATGCGAGCTTGATGCGCTGTGCCTCTCCTCCGGATAATTCCGTTGACGGCTGTCCCAGCTTGACATAACCCAGCCCCACGTCCTGCATTGTTTTAATTTTATTGTATATTCTCGGAATATTTTCGAAAAACTTTAGAGCTTCGTCTATAGTCATATCAAGAACTTCCGAAATATTTTTACCCTTATACTTGACTTCCAAAGTTTCTCTGTTGTATCTCTTTCCCTTGCACACTTCACAGGGCACATATACATCGGGGAGGAAATGCATTTCTATTTTCAGTATACCATCGCCGCGACAGGCTTCACACCTTCCGCCCTTAACGTTAAAGCTGAATCTTCCTTTTTGATATCCTCTTTCTTTCGCTTCAAGAGTCATGGCAAACACGTCTCTTATATAATCGAACACACCCGTGTAGGTTGCCGGATTGGATCTTGGCGTTCTTCCTATAGGAGACTGGTCAATGCTGATTATTTTATCTATATTTTCGACTCCCAGCATTTCGTCATATGCGCCGGGACGCTCATTGTTTTTAAATAATTTCTGATGAAGTCCCTTTGACAATATTTCATTTATCAGCGAGCTTTTTCCTGAGCCCGAAACACCGGTAACACAGCAAAAAACGCCTAATGGAATCTTTACGTCAATATTTTTTAAATTGTTTTCTCTTGCTCCCTTAATTTCTATAAACTTTTCACAGGTTCTCCTGACTTCAGGAACCTCGATTTTCTTTCTGCCGCTGAGATATTGTCCTGTGATAGATTTTTCATTGTTCTTAATGTCATCATACGTTCCGAATGCAACTACTTCTCCTCCATGAACGCCAGCGCCGGGCCCTATGTCCAGAATATAATCCGCATTCTCCATTGTCTCTTCATCATGCTCAACCACAATCAATGTGTTTCCTAAATCCGTTAAATTTCTCAGTGTCTTAATAAGCATGCTGTTATCTCTCTGGTGAAGTCCTATGCTTGGCTCATCCAGCACATAGAGAACTCCTACCAGGCTTGAACCTATCTGAGTGGCAAGTCTTATACGCTGGGATTCTCCTCCCGACAAAGTGCTCGCACTTCTTTCCAGTGTGAGGTAATTAAGTCCCACATCCGATAAAAACTGAAGCCTCGAATTTATTTCCTTTATTATCTGACCACCTATTGCCTCATTCTTGGGACTTAATTTTAGTTCTTCAAAAAATTTAAGGCTTTTTACCACAGACAGCTTTGTAACTTCATATATATTTTTATTTCCTACCCTTACGGCAAGGCTCACCGGGTTTAATCTCGCTCCGTGACAGTCGGGGCAGGGGCTGTCATCCATAAATGTCTCGATCCATTCTCTCATTTCAGGCGATCTTGTTTCCATATATCTTCTTTCAAGGTTGTTTACGACGCCTTCAAATTCTCTGGCATATACCTTCGGTCCCTGAAACTTGCTTACAAAATCCACAGTTACATTTCTTCCGTTTGTTCCGTAAAGAATTTCATTTATAAATTCCTTCGGCGCCTCAGACAGAGGTTTGTTGATATCAAAGCCGTGGTAATCTGCTATTGCTTTAAATATCTGATAATAGTAGCCATCTTCATCTGCTCCGAAAGGTACTATTGCCCTTTCACCTATAGTCTTTGTAAAATCGGGAATTATTAAATCAACATCTATTTCCTTCTTTACTCCAAGACCATTGCATGTCTTGCACATTCCGAAAGGATTGTTGAAAGAAAACATTCTCGGAGAAATTTCACCGAAACCTATGCCGCAGTCTGTACAGGCAAATTTTGTGCTCATGAGAAGCTCTTCTTTTCCCATTACATCCAAAAGCACCATGCCGTCCGCAAGTTCCAGTGCTGTTTCAACCGAATCAACAAGTCTTTTCTGTATTCCTTCTTTAATAATAATTCTGTCAACTACAACCTCTATGTTGTGTTTTTTATTTTTATCAAGGTTTATTTCTTCTTCTATCTCATAAAGCTCTCCGTCAATTCTGACTCTCACATATCCGTCCTTCTTTATATGTTCGATAAGCTTTTTATGAGTTCCCTTGGCTCCCCTCACCATAGGAGCTAAAATCTGGATTTTTGTTCTTTCTTCATATTCCAGCACCCTGTCCGTTATCTGGTCTATTGTCTGTGTCGTTATGGGTTTTCCGCATTTCGGGCAGTGAGGAATACCTATTCTTGCCAATAAAAGCCTGTAATAATCATAGATTTCGGTTACGGTTCCCACTGTCGAACGAGGGTTGCGGTTGGTTGTTTTCTGGTCTATGGATATTGCCGGCGACAATCCCTCAATTAACTCAACATCAGGTTTATCCATCTGTCCCAAAAACTGTCGTGCATATGAGGAAAGACTCTCCACATACCGTCTCTGACCCTCAGCATATATGGTATCAAAAGCAAGAGATGTTTTTCCCGAACCGCTGACGCCTGTAAAAACAATGAGTTTGTCTCTGGGCAGCTCAACGTTTATGTTCTTAAGGTTGTTCTCCTTTGCTCCTCTTATTATAATTTTATCCATTGAGTATCCTTTCACTTTGATTTATCTGTCATTTGCTGCTTAATTCCTTTATTTCATCTCTTAACCTTGCTGCTTTTTCAAATTCCAGGTTTTCAGCAGCAATTTTCATTTCTTTTTCAAGCTCAACAATGTAAGAAGCCACATCCGCTGTTTTTTTGCTTTTAGCGGTGTATTTTTCTTCATCTTCGGCTGCCTTGGTGGCTTCAATCACGTCGCGTACACCCTTGACGATTGATTTTGGTGTAATGTTGTGTTCCTTGTTGTATTTATCCTGAATCTCTCTTCTTCTGTCTGTCTCCCTGATTGCTCTTTCCATTGAGCCTGTTATTTTATCCGCATACATGATAACTCTGCCGTCCACGTTTCGGGCAGCTCTTCCCACCGTCTGAATCAGTGATGTTTCTGAACGGAGGAATCCTTCCTTGTCTGCATCCAGGATTGCCACAAGAGATACTTCAGGCAAATCCAAACCTTCTCTCAAAAGGTTGATACCCACGAGCACATCGAATTCTCCTATACGCAGGTCCCTTATTATTTCCATTCTCTCCAGGGTATCAATGTCCGAGTGGAGATATCTCACACGTATGCCTGTATTTTTAAAGTAAAACGTCAAATCCTCAGCCATTTTCTTGGTCAGTGTCGTAACCAGCACCCTCTGGTTTTTGCTTGTGGAAATACGTATTTAGTTAATCAAATCATCTATCTGGTTTTCCACAGGTCTTACATAAATCGGAGGATCCAGCAAGCCTGTAGGGCGTATAATCTGTTCCACAACATTTTGGGAATGTTCGTCTTCATACGGTCCCGGTGTTGCGCTTACAAACACAACCTGATTTATGATGCTTTCAAATTCATCAAACTTCAGAGGTCTATTATCCAGTGCCGAAGGCAGTCTGAATCCGTAGTCCACCAGCGTTGTTTTTCTTGCCCTGTCACCGTTGTACATTCCGCGAACCTGAGGAACCGTAACATGTGACTCATCTATTATCATTAAAAAATCCTTAGGAAAATAATCCAGCAATGTAAATGGCCTTGAACCGGGCTTTAAATTGTTAATGTGCCTCGAATAGTTTTCAATGCCGTTGCAATATCCCATCTCCTGTAGCATTTCCAGATCGTAGTTTGTTCTTTGCTCAAGCCTCTGCATCTCCAGAAGTTTGTTTTCTTTTTCAAAATATTTCAGTCTTCCTTCTAATTCATCTCTTATGCTCACCACAGCTCTGTTTACATTTTCTTCTGTCGTCGCATAGTGCGTTGCGGGAAATATGGAGACATGATTTCTTCTGCCTAAAATTTCTCCCGTAACTGTATTTATTTCTGTAATTCTGTCTATTTCATCACCGAAGAATTCCACCCTTATGGCATTTTCAGAGGATGAGGCCGGAAAAATCTCCAGCGTGTCCCCCCTTACGCGGAATGTTCCTCTGGTGAAACTTATGTCATTTCTTTTATATTGTATTTCTACCAGTTTTTTTATGGCTTCGTCCCTATCCTTCTGCATTCCCGGTCTCAGAGATATAACAAGATTTTCATAATCAACCGGACTTCCCAAACCATATATGCATGAAACAGAAGCCACTATTACCACATCTTTCCTTTCAAAGAGGGATGCCGTCGCAGAGTGCCTCAACTTATCTATCTCATCATTGATGGATGCATCCTTTTCAATGAATGTATCACTACTTGGTACATATGCTTCCGGCTGATAGTAATCATAGTAGCTCACAAAGTATTCAACCGCATTGTCGGGAAAGAATTCCTTGAACTCGGAACATAGCTGAGCCGCTAAAGTTTTGTTGTGAGCTAAAACAAGAGTAGGTTTTTGAACCTTCTCTATTATGTTTGCCATGGTAAATGTCTTACCTGAGCCGGTAACACCTAAAAGTGTCTGGTATTTTAAATTATTATTTAATCCTTTCGCAATCTTTTCAATCGCTCTTGGCTGATCTCCGGTTGGTTTAAATTCGGATTTTATCTTAAATTTACCCATAATTCACCTCAGCTTTGTCTAAACGTATGTTCGTTTTCATTATATAATTATTATTTGTTTTAGTCAACAGATAATAATTATATAATGAAGATAATTTCTGTACTTCAACATAAAGTAAAACCCGGAATGCTTATCCCAGGTTTTCTATCTGTTNNTTGTATCAGATAATGGTGAACAGTGATCTCCGAAACATCCTCCACCCATTATTGCCGCTACGGTTGCATATACAATTCCATTTACAATACCGCCTGTCAATTCAAAAGCCAAGCCTACAAATATCGGGGTCATGATTGCATATGTTCCCCACGAAGTTCCGGTAAAAAACGATACAAACGCACATACGAGAAATGTTAATGGAATTAGCATTGTATGAGTCATCCATGATTGTGTTACACTGATCACATACTCCGCCGTACCTAATTGTTTGCTTATTGAATTCAGACAATAAGCTAATGCTAAAATTAAGATAGCCGAAATAACACTTTTAATACCTTTTACAGCTGTATCAATCAGCTCCGGCAATGTACCCATCTTTTGAATCAGCATAACAATAAACTGATATGCTACTGCGGCAATAAATGCTTCCAATGTTTTAGTCGAACCGAGAACTATATAAGTACCAAGGGTTATGCATATTATTATAAGAGCCGGTGCAAAGAAATTTAAAAATAAGTTTGATTTTATTCCTTCTTTCGGCTTTATTTCATCCAATTCTGTACTTAATAGCGGTCTTGCGTTATCACCAACCTCTTTTCCTTCTTCCATTGCTCTTTTTTCTGCCTTTTTCATAGGTCCGAAGTCCTTAATTATGCCGGTGGCAATTAATCCGACCATTAAAACAGCAGTTATGCCGTAAAAATTGTATGGTACCATATGAATTACAGCATCCATAGCCTGGTCTATATTCATGAATGGTCCTAATCCTACCAAGAGTCCCGCCATATAAACGCCCCATGCGGAAAACGGTATCATTGTACATACAGGCGCAGATGTGGAATCGCATATATACGAAAGCTTTTCTCTTGAAACCCTTGCCTTATCCGTAACTCCCCTCATAACATTTCCGACATACAACGGGCTGAAATAATCGCTGAAGAATATAAATATACCTAATAGCCATGCCGTTACTTGCGCTCCCCTTGCCTTTATATTGAATTTAGATATTTTTAATGTAAACGCATCTATTGCTCCGGATTTTTGAAACAAGGCAACCATCATACCAATAAAAACTTCTATCCCCAATACCCAAATGAAATCTGCATTACCTAATGCCGTCTGCAATAATGAACTAAACCCAAACAATACATTTTGTCCGGCAACTAATACTCCGACCAATACTCCTATCAGCAATGAAAATAATGCATCTCTTGTTATAAAGGCCAAAATTAACGCTACCAATGCGGGTGCTAATGATAAGAATCCGTATTCCATATAATCCTCCATTTTTTATATATAGGATTTGAGACCTTTCTCAAATCCGTTATATTATTTAAAATTGTTGTATAATTTCTTCCTGAGGTGTTAATTCCAAATTATGTTTAACTGCGGTTTCTTCTAATGTTAATTTTCCTCTGTAGCAAGTCAGCCCTTTCAGAAGTAATTTATTTTCTTTTAAAGCTTTTTCACAGCCCTTACCTGCCATCTGCAAAGCATATGGCAGAGTAGAATTAGAAAGACCTATAGATGCTGTACGTGAAAATGCTGAAGGTATATTGTCAACACAGTAGTGCATAATTCCTTCTTCATAATAGACAGGATCAGCATGTGTTGTCGAGCGGCATGTTTCAATGGCTCCGTTGTCATCACAAGCCACATCTATTATCATTGCTCCCTTTTTCATCAGCTTTAAGTCATCTTTATAAACTAAATGATCCTTTCGTGTCTTATTCCATAAGATACAATTTATCAATACATCGGACTCTTTAATGCATTTCAGCAAATTTGCCCTGTTTGAGTACAAGAATTCAACATTTGCAGGCAACTTCGCTTTCGCATCATCCATTACTTCCTTACTTACATCCAGCATTTTAACATTATTTCCAAGGTTTGAAGCAATTTCAGCAGCACCAAGTCCGGAATGCCCACAGCCAATTATTGTTATTACAGGTGTGTTAACTCCGCTTATTCGATTAAAGAGTATTCCATTCCCACCGTTTATTGTTTGTCCGTAATGGAGTGCGGCTAAGAAACCTCCCTTGCCGGCTAATTCGCTCATGGGGCTTAATAACGGAAATTTTCCATCCTCATTTGTAACATCTTCATATGCTATTCCGATAACCTTGCTCTTTAACAGCTCCTTTGTCATTTCAAGATGAGCATTTGAATGAATGTATGTAAATATTACCTGTCCTTCCCTCAAGTATTTATATTCCTCAGGCAATATCTCTTTCACTTTATAAATCATTTCTGATTTATTCCATACTATATCACAATCTGCTATTACCGCACCTGCCTCTTCATATTCTTTGTCGGTAAAACCGCTGCCTGAGCCGGCATCATGTTCCACATACACCTTGTGTCCGTTTTTAACCAGTTCTGCGACTCCCGCAGGTACTGCGGCAACTCTGTATTCATTGTTTTTTATTTCTTTAGGTACTCCTACTATCAATCTTATTACCTCCTGTTATAAAACATAATAACAAATTACAATATATTTTTTAATTCTTCCGGCGAATAATTTGAAATGCCTGTGCTTTCTGTTGTCCTTGCCTTTTCTGATTTATAATCTTTATTCATGACAACAGATGCCAGCCTTATTACAGCATCCATACAAGGTGTCTCCACTCCTGCATACCTTGCAAGGTCTGTAAAAAATACCAGCCCGTACCCTGTGTCTTCGTTAAAATACCTGTAATCCAGCTGCGGCTGCGCCTTTATTCCTTTAAAGCCAGGAGCTTTTGAATATCCTACATCATATGTTTCATCATACATATAGCCTTGTTTTAATCCGATAACCGGATCTGGTATTACGGCAACACCAAGCTTTTTGCCTATTTCTATTCTTTCATCATCCATTGCCTTAATTATTCTTCCCACACCTTTGGTAACTCCTTCTTCATAAAACAGAAAATTTCCGTGTGTTCTTTCTATCAGCGCAACATTTAACAGTGTTACAGCAGGGTGTATTATAGGATTTGCATTTTGTAGTGTTGTCTGAATAACATTGTCTGCTAATTCAATGCTTTCATAAACATCTGACATTGTGTTAAATATTTCGTCATTTAATTTAGACGGCAGAACAGCTAAAAAGCATCCCCCCTTAAGCCTGTTGTACACTGCAATCCTTGCTTTCCCTATGAGCCTTACCGCATACGGTAATGTTGACGTTTCTGCAATAACTACAGATTTATCTCGGATGTCAAGTCCTAACGCATTTTTAAATACAATGCTGCCAGCACAAGAACTGGGACATATTACATATTTTTGTCCTGTCCTGACATAAGGTTTACATTCCCTGCCAAAAGGCTCTGTACTGTATGCAGGACCTACCGCAAAAATTAAATCAGCATCCGGTATAACCTTAGAAATATCATGTCCGGCATATACGATTTTTTGGAAACCCTCCAGTTCTCCTTCTGAGAATATGCCTCCTGCTTCACTAATAGCTTCAATGTTTTCATGAAATTGTAAAAAATCAAACATGTAAACATCATGACCGGCTTTTGACCACTCAAATGCAACCGCATGTGCTCCGTTACCGGAGCCCAGAACCGCTACTTTCATTTTTTGCCTCCCTAATATTTATATTAAAACCCTCAATCTACTGCAACAGAAGATTAAGTGCATTTATAACAATATCTCTCCTTTTCTGTTCTTCCTTTTCAACAGTCAGTCCAGGATTGCCTGTCGGATATGGTATTGCTTGTGCAGGATAAATTCTGGCTGCACCCACTGTCTTTGAGATAGGAGTTACAGTACACACATGTACGGCAGGGATACCTGCTTTTTCAATTTGTTTTACTATGGTTGCACCGCAACGTGTACATGTGCCTCATGTGCTTGTTAATATAACTCCGTCAACCCCGTCTTTCATGAATTTTTCAGCTATTTCCCCGCCCATCCTTGCAGCATCGGCAACTGATGTTGAATTTCCCGTCGTGACAGTCAAATACTCATATATACTTCCTATTGCATTTTCCTTTTCCAGTTTTCTCAACACATCCAACGGTACTACCCTATTTGGGTCCTTGTTTGCATATACGGGATCATATCCGGCATGAACCGATTCATATTCACCTTCCTTTAGACTTTCCTTACCCGATATATCATACATCTTATATATTTTTGCCGTTGCCGCAGGCATATGATCGGGATTTCCGTACGGTACAATTCCTCCTGTTGTACATAGTGCTATTTTTGCAGTACTTAAATCAATCAACGGAGGTGCATGAATCACTTTTTCATACAAAGATATTTCCAGCTCCGTTTCAAACGGCTCGCTCTTAAGTCTTTTTACAAGCATATCAAGAGCTCTTTCTGCTCCGTTTTTTTCTTTGAACACATTGATTCTTTTGCCTTTAGCAAAGTATTCCTCTTCTTTTGGACTGCCAATCTTTTCTCCGTTTAGCAGCTTGTTGGCAAATCCGGCCATCAACGGCACTGCCTTTCTTATACCTGCAGCTGACTTTCCAACCTTGAGTATATATATATCTTTTTTATACATCTCTACAGCAGGATTTTCTTCATACAATCCTGTTACAGCTTCAACATTAAACTCCTTTTTTATATAGGCGCACACATCCGCACATGCTACTCCGAACCGCCCCGCATTAAAAGCAGGACCTGCAATAACTAAATCAAAATTTATATCTTTTAATTTTTCTTTAATAAACTCCTTAACCTTATCCATATTTTCAACATAGTAATTGTCCCCGCAAATGATCGTAGCTGTTATTTCCGTATCATTGAGTTTTCCCGTAAAAGCATTCGCATTACCGACAGGACCTCTGTGAAATTGTGGCTCTGTGTAGGCCTTGTCTTCTCCGCCTATCTGCCCAAAAAATTGATTTGTATAAAAAACTATATTCTTCAATTCATCACCTCTTATATGGTTGTAGCACTTAAGTAAGTATTTCCCTGCAGATTATGACTTCCCATTATCCCGTGTATTTCCACAAGCAGATTCCCGTCATCCTGTATGGAATCCACATTACCGCCTGTAGTTTTTTCAATATCCTTCAAGTGACCGATTNNATTTTATCCATTTTGGGCAGCATGATAGTTGCGTTGCTGTTTCCTGTAGAAATTATTGCAACCGCTTCGGTAACACTATCAGGCAATGACTCAGACATACCGTCTGATCCCGCATCTTCATTCGTAATAATTACCGTTTTAATACCTTTTTTCTCGAGTGACCGACATAAAGTCATTAAATCTGTTGTAGGGTTTCCAAAGCCTTCCTGAGAAATAACAACGCCGTCGGCACCCAGCATCTCCACCTGCCTCACCGCCAGCATACAATTTCTGTATTTTTCTTTAAGCGTTACCATCAGAGGATTTAAAACAATGCCTATAAAATTTATTTCTTTTCCGTGCCTCTTAAGGCATTCTTTTATAACTGCATTATTCAGATGATGATATGTTGTTGTTTTAGAGCCGGGTGATACACAATTTCCGCTTATTATTGCGCCATCCATAACCTCCAAAGGTGTAATCATGGTTGGAATCATAAGTTTGGTATCTCTGCCGTAAAAGTAGGTATCATGTAAAAGACCCTGGCTCATGCAGTTGTATATATAGGCTACCTTGGGTAAATCAGGATATTCCTGATATTTCTCTCCTATGGTCTTCCACTCGTAATTTTCTGTCTCATAATCTTCATATGAAAAGCCGATCTTGCCTATGTGATATGCTGCTTTTATTCCTGCCAGCCTTACAGCCTCTTCATGTTCGTGAGGATCAACATTATCTTCTTTCGTAATGCACATTACTATATTGATTAGTTTAGTAAAGATACTGTATTTTGCGGCTGGCCCGCACATATCTATCAGGCCTTCCTGAAATCCTACAATAGGGCCTGTTGTAACAACAGCACATCCATTCAGCACGTATGTTATACCTTCTCCCAGTTCTTCCATCTGTACTCCGAATGTTCCGGAAAAAATATTTCCATCCGGCTTAGCCCTTGGCTCGATTACATCTTTGACCGGCATAATTCTTACAGATTCTCCCGGCCTGGCAATTTCAAAATAGACATCTTTTATTCTTTTGTCTTCCATTACATATTCTTTTAATCTCTCCGGACAAATAAATAAAACATTATTTTCTATTTTATTTATTCCACTAAACGAAACATCTTTTATATGAATTTTCCTTAATTCTAAATTCATTCTCAACTCCTTTTCAATTTGCATATAATCTTTAAAAACAGTTTCATATTTATATTTGCAAAAGTTATGCCAAATCATTTACATTGAAATTCTGCCATAATTTAATTAGAAAATTTTCAGAAAACAAAAAGCGACAATATTCTGTCGCTTTTTGTTAAAATAAGAGACAGATAATTGTCGCATGCCAATTTTCTGTCTCTTATAACTGGATATTCAGTTTGTCCATTTTATACTTTAAAGTCTGCCTCGGAATTCCCAGCAACTTGCCGGCCTTTGTCTTGTTGCCGCCAGAAATCTTCAATGCATCTGTAATAATTTCTTTTTCCCTTTCTTCAAGACTTTTCTTAAGATTATAAGCATCCGGATTTAAAAATACTTCCTTACATTTATTTGAATCACCAGCTTTAGTTATGTTGTCATTATAAATGCGGTCATACATATACGCAGGCAGGTGCTGCACATCTAATATTTCATAATCCGACAGGCTTACCATTGATTCCAAAACATGCTTAAGCTCCCTGACGTTTCCTTCCCAATTATAATTAAGAAAGAAATTCTCCAATATCTTGGTTATTCCCTTAACATTCTTACTGTATATAATGTTATATTCTTTAATAAAATAATCTGTAAAAAGCAATATGTCTGCTTTTCTTTCCCTCAAAGGCGGCAAATATATCATTCCGCTGCTAAGCCTATAAAATAAGTCTTTTCTTAAATGCTTGTTTTTTATTGCATCTAACGGCTCTTCATTCATTGCCGCAATAATTTTTACATTTACCTTCTTTTGAACATTTGACCCAACAGGTCTGAAGCTTCCATCTTGCAAAACTCTGAGAAGCTTTCCCTGCACATCGTACGGAATAGAATTAAGTTCATCTAAAAATATTATTCCTCCGTCAGCTTCATCAAATAAACCTTTTCTGTTCTCAGCTCCCGTATAAGCACCTCTGCATGTCCCGAATAAAATTGACTCGATTAGATTTTGCGGCAATGCGGCACAATTTTGAACTATTACCTTATTCCTTGAAACACCGCTGTAATTTATAATTGCCTGAACAAAAACCTCTTTACCCGTTCCTGTTTCTCCGTATATCAGTGTCGGGCTTCCCATTTTTGACATTGTTTTGGCATGATCAATTGCTTTTTGCATTTTATTGTCATTTGTGATTATGCTCTCAAATGTGGAGCTGTTTGTATTGTTTATTATATTGTCAAAAAAATCTTCTTCATCCGTGTTCTTGATCTCATCACTGTCATTATTGATATTTTCTATTGTTTTTATATCTTTTACAAGCTCAACGGCACCTATAATTCTGCCTTGTCTCAGCAATGGAATAGTGACATTATGTGTTGAATACAAGTTGCCATTGAAATCCTTGTATTTTTGAAACTTTTTAACCACTACTTCACCCATGGTTATACATCTTACAATCGATGATGAATTCGCATCTTTTTTTATAGTAGGATAAATTTCAAATAAGTTTCTATTTAAATAGTCCTTTCTTTCAATATAATTAAAATTAATATTGACTCTTTTATCCAAGCGGGTATTGTATACAACTGTAAATTCTTTATCTGTAATTAAAACATAGTCCAGACTGTTAAATTTTAAGCCATCAATATTTATCATTTCTTCCACCTGATTTTTTATAATATTTTTCCTGCCTAAGACTGCATCTCCTATAATGATATAATGCTTCCGTCAATTTTATCTGATGATATTTCCAATATCCCGAAGCTTTCATCACCACATTTGGAAAGTATTGTGCTGCCGGAATTAAAAAACAATATATTATCTATAATTTCATTCTGCGGACAATGAGTATGACCGTAAATGACCACATCCATATTTCTTTCCTTAGCGTATTCCTTTAATTTTTCAATACCGGATTTAACATTGTGAACGTGTCCGTGAGTAATCAAAAACTTTTTCCCTTCAATAATTTCTGTCAGCATCAGTTTTTTTTCACTCACATCAAAGTCACAGTTTCCGGGAACACGGTATATTTTATTTATATTAAGCTTGTCTGCAAATTTTTCGGCGTCTTTGTACTTGTCGCCGCAATGAATAAGCATATCAAAGCTTCCGAATTCCTTAATCCTCTCCAGCTGGGAATCAAGCACGTAATTGTGACTATCGCTGATTACTAATATTCTCACCTGTCTCCTCCAGCTTTTTCCTTAAATTCATCAATGCCCTTGCTCTGTGGCTTATTTTATTTTTTTCTTCTTCTGTCATTTCGGCAAATGTCTTTCCTGTGTCATCCACAATGAAAAGCGGATCATAGCCGAATCCGTTTTCCCCTCTTTCTTCAAATGCAATTTTACCGCTGACGGTTCCTTCCGCAGTCATCCTGCTTCCGTCTTCAAAAACAACCGCTATAACAGTTTTAAAGTGTGCGGTTCTTTTTTCTGCCGAAACATCCTTTAAATTTTTAAGAAGAAGCTTATTGTTATCCTCGTATGATACAGGCTCACCGGCATATCTTGCCGAATATACTCCAGGATCTCCGTTTAACGCATCAACAAACAGACCTGTATCATCAGCTATAACTATTCCTTTTACAAGTCCGTGGAGTGCCTCCGCCTTTTTAAAGGCATTTTCCTCCATTGTGCTGCCGTCTTCTTCCACATCAAAATCTTCATATCCGATATCATTTTTTGATATAACTTCAAAAGGCATATTTTTAAATATATCTTTTATCTCGGTTATTTTATGTTTATTTCCGCTGGACAATATTACTTTTCTTATCATTTTCCAATTTCCTCGCTGATTTCTTCTCCCAGTACATCTCTTTGAATCTTGTATAATTCCTGACATCCCTTTGATGCCAACGATATTAATTTCATTAAATCATCGTGTGTAAATGTCGCTTCCTCACCTGTTCCCTGTACTTCAACAAACTCTCCTTTGTCTGTCATAACTATATTCATGTCAACATCGGCATTTGAATCTTCTTCATAGCACAGGTCCATGATTGTTTCTCCTTTTATCATTCCCACACTGATTGCGGACACAAATGCTTTTACAGGCATCTTTTCTATTTCGTTTCTGCTAAGCAAAGAATTAAATGCATCTGCCATTGCCACGAATGCTCCGGTTATGGACGCCGTCCTTGTTCCTCCGTCAGCCTGTATCACATCACAGTCTATCCAGACTGTTCTTTCGCCCATAATTCCCAGGTCAACCACTGACCTCAGGCTCCTGCCTATGAGTCTCTGTATTTCCTGTGACCTTCCGTCAATTTTCCCTTTATTTATATCTCTTNNCCCTTGCCTGTTCCTTTCAGAAATGGAGGAACCTTGTCCTCAACAACGGCTGTACAAATTACTTTCGTATTTCCGACTTCTATTAATACCGAACCGTCCGGGTGCATTATATAATTTCTTGTTATTTTAACCGGTCTTAATTCATCATTTAATCTATTATTGTCTCTCTCCATCTTTACTCCTACATTGTATACTAAAATTATTATACCCCAAATATATTGAATTAACAATAAAATAGATATAATTTTTTGACCTACTATATATAAGGAAAGGACGTATTTTTCATTGAAAATTATGCCACTTTTATGGTGGTACAGAATACATTGTTATTATTTTAATAATTACGTGCAATTGGCTTGACTAAAATTTTTATTAAATGTATAATAATCAATATTTGAAAATAAATTTAAATTGTCATCATAATCTGCTAATATGATTTGCAGTGCGCAAGGAGTGATACTATAAACGAAATAACAGCCATTATCATAAACAGGGAAAAATCATATTTAGAAAAAGTAACAGAAGTTCTTTCCAAGATATCTGTTAATATAATCAGCTGTGATAATTTTGACATAGCAGTAGGAAAAATTTTAAATGAAAGCATTGACTATGTAATAACTGATTTTAACATTTTCACCGACAGCGTTTCAATCAGAAGCTTTACAGAAGCATATCCGATGACTGATTTAATTATTGTTTCGACAAACCCTTCGTATGCTGAAGGAAGCAGAGCATTAAAACAGGGTGCACTGGATTATTTTGATTTGGAAAAGGAGCTGGTTATGCTTCCTTTAAAAATACTTGATTACTACGACGATAAACAAAATAAAGCCAAACTAAAAGAAGAACTGTACAGCAATTACCATTTAAGCAGCAAAAATGAGAAGTATCTAAAGGTTCTTTCTCATTGTGAGAAGGTTGCAAAAACTGATTTAAGCATTCTTTTAATCGGTGAACCCGGCACAGGCAAAGAAGTTCTGGCTAAGTATATTCATGTGTGCAGTCCGAGGATTTCCAATAAATTTATTGCTCTGAACTGCAGCTCGTATTCTGAAGAAACACTTGAAGCAGAGCTGTTCGGGCGTGAAATGGAAGGCAAGTTTGAGCTTGCTGACAACGGAACACTGTTTCTAAATGAAGTGGGAGACATAAGCGAGGCAAATCAGATTAAACTGCTGAAGGTTCTTGATACAAAAAAAGTTTCAAGGCTCGGAAGCGATAAAGAAAAAATGATAGACTGTAAGCTTATATCCTCAACAAGCAAGGATTTATATACTGAAGTTATCAACGGAAATTACAGAGAAGATTTTTTCTTCAGAATTAATTCCATCGTAATAAATGTTCCGCCTCTCAGAGAACGTCTGGAGGATCTGGATGAGTTAATTCGCTATTTTCTGAAAAAGTCTCAGGATGAATACGGTATAACAATCAATTCCATAGACCCCGAAGCTAAAGAATTTTTATATAATTATGATTATCCGGGAAACATGAGGGAGCTTAAAACCGTTGTTGACAGAATGGTTGTCCTGTCTGCGGGAGGCAGGATTACAAAGGACGGAATACCACTTCTTTTCAATATCAGGAAAGAAATCAACGTCCCTAAAACAGAAAGCTACAAAACTATTCTTGCTTTTAAAGATTACAAAAAAGAATCTGAAGCCCGCTATCTTCAGTGGGTGTTGGATCAGACCAACGGAAATGTAACAGAAGCCGCAAGAAGGCTTAAAATAAGCGCAAGACAGCTGTTTAATAAAATTAATGAATATGATCTTAAAAAATAACAAAAAAAACTCCTTTTCCTTTTGGAGTTTTTTTGTTTGCCATTTTAAATCTAAAATTTTTATTATATGCCGACTTTGTCAAGCTTCTTTAAATCATATCTGTTTATAATGTCGATAAGTTTTATAGAATACTGTGAATCTGTCGCATATCCGCATCTTCTCAGAGCCCATGCACCCTGGGTGCTGTCAAACATCACTTCTCTGAAAGGTGCATATCGTTCCTTTGTAAGGAGAAGAGCGTTGTGATCATCCCAGCTTTCGCTTACATTGTTGTAAGCCCTGAAATCCGCATCTATCCTGAATGATACTCCGTTATATTCTTCCCATGTGTTTGAAGTAACCGAACCTGCGGAGCCTGTTCCCTTTACTCCGAATAAGTTGTTTGAAAATTGGCCTGTGTATTTATCAACCGGTACGCTTTGTCCCCATCCTGTCTCCAGAATTGCCTGTGCAGTCTGCAGAGCTGCGGACATGCCGGATTTTTCTTTTGTACTTACAGCCAGTTTTGACGCAAAATCAAGGAACTTATCTTTTGCCACTACCGGCAGTGCCGAATACAGCTTGCCTGTATAAATTGTAAATTTAACTTCTTCTGTCTTTAATGTATTTCCGCCGTACGAAGCTTCTGCTCTCACACTCCATGAACCCGCATCACCGCTGACCGGTGTATATGACTGGCCTGTAAGAACCTTGCTTGCTCCTGTCTTTGTGTTGGTCATAATATATTTTACGCTGTCCGGTTTCACATTGCTTTTTACGTTAAGAGTGAAAGCTTCTGTAACTACCTGTCCCGGTCCTACACCTTGCAGCAGTATTTTCGGAGTTCCGATTACATTTACCTTAACTCTGCCGCTTGTAAATACATTGCCTGCAGTATCTTTGACTCTTACATACAGCTCTTTGTTTCCTGCCATGTCTGGGCNNCCGCTCATGTCATAGGCAATTACTCTCACCCACATGTTGCCATTGTCTTCCATAACTGGAATCATTGTAAATCCGCCCACAGGATCCAGTCCTGAAGAAATGTAATATGCATTTGTATCAGGATTTATTATTTCATACTTAACATGTGCTGCCGAAAAATTCAACTTTGCTCCAAGAGGAACACTGTTGGCTGTGATTAATTCACCTTCTGTCAGTCCCGTAAGCTTTACTTCCGGGATTATGCCTACTTTTACATGAATTGAATCTCCTGCAAGAAAATTGCCGTTTTTATCGTAAACAGCTGCCACAAGAATTTTATCACCGTTGTCTTCCATTGAAGGAATCCATTGATATGATCCGGTCATATTGGTACCCTTTGCGATTACAAATCCTTTTTTTGTATTCTTATCAAGGAGAAGATACTTTATTTCTGATGCTCCTTTTGGAACACTGCCCATAACAGCACTTAAATTTGTGGTTCCTGTTATGACTTGTCCGGATTTTACACTTGAAATTTCAACATCAAAAAATGATTCTATCTCTGATTTTTCCGATGAATCGATAATAACCGCCTTTTTTTCATCATCCCAGTGTATTCCGACTCCCAGTGCATTGCTTACCACACGAATTGGTACAAAGGTACGGTCATCCTTTATTGACGGGGCAACATCACTTAATTTGTAGATTGTTTCATTGTCGATTGTGTATTCGATCAAGCGGCTGTCTATGGTAAGATCCACCTGCATGTCCCCTTTTGATATATGTACTGCTCTGCTGTCATTGTCCCAGGTTACCTGAGCATCCAGTTGTTCTGCGATTACTCTCATTGGCACCAATGTTCTGTCATTTTTTATATAAGCTTCCGGGTCAGCTGAAACTGTCTTTCCGTCAATTATCAACTTGATCGGGCTTTGAGCATAGACATCGGGAGCAATGTTTACAAACATGATAATCATCAGCAATGAAAGAATTATCTTCCAATTTAATATTTTTTTCAACATAGTTTCACCTCTTACTTCTTTTTTACCCATTATAACACAAACAAATCATCGTAATGTTACGTATTGATGATAAAATAATAATTTATTTTGAAATATTGTTGACTAATATGAAGAATGTTGCTGGAATATCAGAGGATACACCTGAACAATTAGATAAGTTTTCCTTCAAAAATTTTCGGTTGATTTTCTTCACAAGAAAACTGAATAAGTTCATTTTACAGTTGAAATGTACTCTTGATGATAGTATAATATTTTCACTGTCTTTTTACCGCATTTATTAACCAATTCTAAGAATTTTTTCCAAAACAGACGGAGGATTTTATGATTCAGTTGAAAAATATTAACAAGACCTTTAAGGTAAGCAGGCGGAATGAAGGATTCAGGGAAGCCGCAAAGGCTCTTTTCAAAAGAAATTACTCCATTATTAACGCGTTAGACAACGTTTCATTTGAAATAAATGACGGAGAAATGGTGGGTTACATAGGTCCCAACGGAGCCGGCAAAAGCAGCACGATTAAAATCATGAGCGGAATCCTGACTCCGGACAGCGGCGAATGCGTCATAAACGGAAGGACACCATGGAAAGACAGAAAGAACCATGTACGTGACATAGGAGTGGTATTCGGTCAAAGGTCCCAGCTATGGTGGGACGTTCCGGTTTTGGATTCATTTGAACTTATTAAAGAAATTTACAGGATTGATGCCGGCTCTTACAGGAAAAATTTGAACAGGCTCACGGAGCTTCTTGACATAGCTGAAATTGTAAGGACACCTGCCAGACAGTTGAGCCTTGGACAGCGTATGCGCTGTGAAATTGCCGCTTCGCTTTTACACAGCCCCAAAATTTTATTTTTGGATGAGCCAACCATAGGCCTTGACGCCGTATCAAAGGTTGCGGTACGAAATTTCATCAAAGAAATAAACAGGGAGCAAAAAACAACCGTCATACTTACGACTCATGACATGCAGGACATTGAAGCTCTTACTGAACGCATAATACTTATTGGCAGAGGACGCATTCTTCTTGACGGTTCTTTGTCTGAACTTAAAAAGCGAAATTCACGGCATAAAACACTGATTGTGGATTACGGAAAAGGAAGTATAAATCTAATTGACGGCATGAATCTTCTCAAAGGAATGGACGGTCACGCCGAAATAGCAATAGACACAGGCATTCTTTCCGTATCTGATGCAATTGCACAAATATCACGGCATGCGGATATTTCAGATATTTCCGTTGAGGGAGAGACGGCAGAAGAAATGGTCGTATCCCTTTATAAGGAGTTTTCAATATGAGGAAATATTTATTCTTTTTCAAAATACGTCTCATTAACGGATTGCAGTACCGTGCCGCAGCATTTGCAGGAATCCTTACCCAGTTTTTCTGGGGCGGAATGACATTGCTCATGTTCTGGGCATTTTATCAGAACGGTAAAAATGTGTTTCCTATGGAATTTTCCTCACTTAGCAACTATATCTGGCTGAAGCAGGCTCTTTTAGCAATGTTTATGGCATGGTATTTTGACAATGATATATTCAACAGCATTACAAGCGGGAATATAGCTTATGAACTTTGCCGGCCTGTGGACTTATACAATATGTGGTTCACGAAAAATATGGCAATTCGAATTTGCCGCACTTTATTAAGGTGCTTTCCAATAATTTTAGTTGCAGCCTTTCTGCCGGAACCCTTTAACGTGTCCATGCCTGACACGGCTTTGGCCGGAATGATGTTTTTATTGTCGCTGCTTCTCGGATTTTTAGTCCTTATTGCATTCAGTATGCTTGTTTACATATCCGCTTTCTATACTGTTTCTCCTACGGGAAGCAGAATACTTGCAACGTCAGTAATGGAATTTTTCTCGGGAGCGGTGATACCTCTTCCGTTTTTCCCCGACAGCATCAGAAGTATTGTATACCTGCTCCCTTTTGCATCTACCAGCAACACACCGTTTTTAATATATACAGGTCACATGTCGGGTGCGGAAGCTATCAACAGCATCGCTCTTCAGTTGTTCTGGCTTGCGGCACTTGTTACGGCAGGCAGGATGCTTATAAAAAATGCTCTCAAAAAAGTTATTGTTCAAGGAGGATAAAGTGAGACTGTATTTAAAGTTTGCGGAAATAACCCTGAAATCTCAGATGGAGTACAAAGCATCATTCTTTATGGTTACGGCAGGGCAGTTCCTGATGGCATTCAGTGCTTTCTGGAGCATATATTTTATGTTCTCACGATTTAACAGCGTAGACGGATTCACTTACAGTGAGGTACTGCTGTGCTTTGCGTCGCTTTTGACATCTCTTTCTCTGGCTGAATGCTTTGTGAGAGGCTTTGATTCGTTCAGTGAAATTATCTCAAACGGAGAATTTGACAGAATAATGGTGCGCCCCAGAAACGAAATCCTGCTGGTACTATCTTCACGCATTGACTTTTCAAGGCTTGGCAGAATTATTCAGGCAGCTGCGGTTTTTGCCTATGCCATACCTGCAAGCGGAATCACCTGGTCGGCAGATAAAATCGCCACTTTGATTTTTATGCTGGCAGGAGGATTTGTAGTATTCTCATCGTTGTTCCTCCTTTATGCATCACTGTGCTTTTTTACGATTGAAGGGCTTGAGTTCATGAATATTTTTACTGACGGAGGCAGAGAATTCGGGAAATATCCATTCTCCATATATGGCGAAAGCGTGCTGAAATTTTTCACATACGTAATACCTCTCGCCCTGTTTCAATACTATCCGTTTCTATACTTGACGGGAAAAAGCGACAAACTTCTATATATGTTCCTTCCCTTGATTTCCATGCTGTTCGCAATTCCATGCTACCTGTTCTGGAAGTTCGGACTTAAACACTACAAATCGGTGGGGTCTTAAATCCATACGAAACCATGTTGGGATTTTCACAAGCTTCACTATATTTTTGCAGCGGCAAAAGCCTCAGACAATTGTCTGAAGCTATGATGTAAAAAATTAATGTCTTTAACTCATCAATAATTCAGTATTCGTTCTCAAAAAACATTTTTACTTTATCAGATTCTTTTTTTAAATAATCGTTATCTTTTATTAAAAAAACTCCGTTCTGCTCCTTTTCGATAACACCTTTACTTTCAAAATCATTTAAAATATTGTATAGGTTTTTTCTGCTTATATTTAAATTCTCGCACATATCATAAATGCTCTTATAAATAAAATTACCGTTTTGAGCCTTGTCCACAATATGATATGCTACCAGCTCACTTTGACTGAATAATTTACTCACAAGCATTTTTTTATACATCTGATAAATTCTGCTGCTTGTTTTGAAATAGAAAAACGTGGAAAACTCATTATTTGCCATCAGTTCATCTATTAATTCATTTTCCAGGCACAAAAGCTCAACATCTGTCAACGCCACAGAATCACAATACAGATTGACATTCCTCACGTAACTTATCTGGCCCGCAAACTCATTTTCAGATATTACATCAACGAGTACNNTACCACTTTCACCGTGCCGGACAAAATATAATATAGTTGTTTATCCACATTTTCTGCCCTTGAAATATAGTTACCGCTTGATATCTTTACAATGGATACCTTTTCCATACATCCTTTAATATAAGGATATATATGGGAATTTTCCAATAACATTGCATAACCTCTCAGCCGTATTTTATAGACATTACTGACATTATACTAACTATCCGCAACGTTAGCAAGTAATTATGCAACTATAGCTTATTATACACTATGACTCTTGTTAAAATTGATTTTCTAAAAACATCTTCACATTAGCTGAATTATCTCTCAGATAGTACATGTCTTTTATTATAAAGACACCGTTTTTTTCTTTTTCAATAATACCCTTCTTCTCAAAATTATTTAAAATATTATATAAATTTCTTCTGCTTATATTTAAATTTTCACAAATATCGTAAATACTTTTATAAATAAATTTTCCCATGCATGATTGATCTAAAATATAATAAGACACAAGTTCGCATTGGCTGAATAAATTGTTCGAAAGCATTTTTTTATACATTTTATATATCCTGTTGCTTGTTTTATAATAAAAAACCGTTGAAAATTCACTGTTTTTCATTAATTTATTCATCATTTCATCTTTTAAGCACAACAGCTCCACATCGGTTGAAGCTATGGAATCGCAATAAAGATTAGTATTTCTCATATAGCTTATCTGGCCTGCGAACTCATTCTCGGATATGGTATCAACCAGTATCTTCTTACCTGTATTAGACATGGTCTCCACTTTAATCTGACCGTTTATTATATAGTAAATCTGACTATCCCTGTCAAAAGCATTGGAAATAAGCTGTCCTTTCTTTGCATTTATCAATGGAATTTCATTTATGTAATCTTTTATGTATTTATAAATATGAGCATTTTCTACCACCATATATAACCCTCTTTATAATTTGAAAATATTATATAAATAAAATTTCTTGCAGAAAACAGCTGCTAAGCAACTGTTTTCTCTGTCTTCACTTTATCTTCGCCTTTTTCAAACCAGTCTGTAACTCTCTGTTTATAATGACTTAACATAAATCCGACAACCTTCCCTACAAGGATTGCCGCAAGTACGGTACCTTCTCTTACAGTCTTAAGACCTCCCAAAAATACTATGGAAAGTATGGCTGATATTAATACCATGCCGCTGTCAACCATGATTTTGGCATTTCCGAATTTTATTTTTTCCTTGCTCACTTCAACAATTGCCTGAGCAAGACCTTCTGCCGGCGGAGGCATGATGTTCGGAATCAGGAACAACGAAACACCGACACCTATGACCACAATGCTTATGAGCAGGTATACAAGCTGAATGAAGTAATTAGCCGGCACAGGCAGCCAGAATAATAAATATTTTGTGCTCGTGTATGTAATAAATGTTCCCAGAAGAAAAGTACATACAATCTGAAGCAGGTTTTTTACTTTATAATTCCTTCTTAACAAAATGATCTGCAGTGCCATTAATCCCATATATACTAAGTACGTTGCCTTGCCCAGTTCTATTCCCCAAACAAGCTCACATGCGTACGGAATTGAGCTGACAGGCGAAATACCAAGGCCTGCCTGTTTTGAAATATTGATGCCTACCGCCAATATAAAAAATCCTAAAACATAGATAATTATTTTTTTTGCTGTTTTCATAAATTTTCCTCCATATTAAATTTCAGATTTAATAGCAAATTCAATTCTAAAATTCAAGCTGGAAAGTGAGATAATTCTCATTTTCCAGCTTTGTTAATTTCATTAAAACGGAGTATTATCGCCTATGTAACAAGCTATGTTGTTATCTAAGTACATTTCCTGCAGCTGCTCCATTCTTTCATCCGTCATATCTCCATGGTCGCTATACTCATAATCCCTTCCCAGCTGTTCCCACTTGGTTAATCCAAGCCTGTGGAACTTCAGAAGATTAATTTCATACAATGAATTCTTATTCATAAATTCAATCAATTCACGTGCATTTTCATCGCTGTCATTGTAACCTGCAATTGTAGGCTGCCTTAACACAAGCCTTCCGTCCCAGCCTGATTTCTTTAACGCTTCAATATTTGAAAGTGTTAAATCATTGTACACTCCTGTTCCCTGCTTATGCTTTTCCCTGTCCATGTTTTTAACATCGATGAAAGCAAAATTAATATACTTCATCACTTCCAAAAATATTTCTTCTTTTATATAAGCGCTTGTTTCAATTGCTGTATGAATATGAAGATTCTTGCATTTTTTCAGCACTTCAATCAGGTATTCGTGATGCAATAACGGTTCTCCGCCGGTAAATGTCACTCCGCCTTCCGAACCCCAGTTGCTAAAGTCTCTCCTGAGTATCTGTATGAGGTCATCAACTGAAAGTTCACGAACGCACTGCTTTAAAGCATTGTTCGGACATATGTCGATGCATTCGAATGTCTCANNCATTGTCGTCAAACTTAATTGAATTGTTGGGGCACACATTTCTGCACGCCTTGCATCCTTTTTCCCATTTGCACACTTTTTCTGCAAACATTATATGTTTTCTCTTAATCCAGCTTTCAGGATTAGCACACCATTTGCACTGCAGCGGGCACCCTACAAAAAACACGTTAGTTCTGCAGCCTGGTCCATCATGCACTGAATAGCTCTGTATATCAAACACTAAACCTTTATTGTTTAAGTTGTTTTCACTAAGCTCCTTTTGCTTGTTAACAAAAGGAACAGTGTCTAATCTTGGGCCTTCTCTAATCATAATAATATCCTATCAATTATTTATTTTTTATATCCTTCACATCCAAAAGCACCGCATGTAGCATATGCCCAGCCTTCTTTTTCTAACCCCTTGCATGTTCCGATTCCGTATTTGTCAGGGTTGTGGAAGTTCTTGCAGCTTCCGCATTTTTCAGCCTGAACAAATCTCGGACATCCTTCGCTTCCTTCGCCGTCAATGGGAACCAAACATTTATCTAATGCGCACATTCCTTTTTCACAGTCTAAATTTATATAATTTTTACAATCATAATGTCTCATTATTGTTACCTCCTTGTTTTTTAATTTATACTTCCTCATACTCGGTTCTGTAGATTACCTCATCTTGTATCTGCTTGCCTATTTCACACCAGTATTGAGTAAATCCTGCAACACGAACCATTAAATCTCTGTATTTGTCCGGAGTACCTTGAGCCGCTCTCAGTGTTTTTGAATCAACAACATTAAATTGAACGTGGAATCCGCCTTTTCTCATGTAAGCACGAATTACATCAAGAAGCTTTCTTGTTCCGTTCAGCCCTTTTACAGATGAAGGATGAAGTTTCAGGTTCATCTGAGAGATCTGATGTATGCCGTGATCATAAACAGTAGCAGATTCAAACAATGCATAAAGTCCGTTCTTATCTGTTCCCGGTGCGGCAGATACGGAACCATCCGAATATGTTGTTCCCGCAAGTCTTCCGTCAGCTGTTGCCAGTGTTATGAATCCCTGAGGCCCGTGTGTCGATACTGATATCTGGCACAGGTACAGAGGCTTGCCATAATATGAATGATAGCTGTGTACCATGTCATACATGTAATATTCATAATCTTTAAGTATACTGTCCACATAATCGTCTGCATTTCCATATTTAGGAGCATGAACACTGTCTGCAAATATCTGCTCATATTTATGGCTTTCTTCTGTATTTTCTCTGAAATCAGGAGAATATACGCCTGTTTCATATGCAGTCTTAAATCCAAAGTTATTAATCATTGCGTCTGTCATATCCGCTATGGAATATTTTTTATCATCATATACATTTTTCTTAATAGAAGCTAAAGAGTTTATTAAAGTAATAGTTCCGCATGACTCAACATTTATACTTGCGTTATATCTTGCTCCCATTGTTCCCAGATGCTGGCCTTTTTTAAAGCAGTCAGGCTTCAACAGGGAGTTAACAACAGGCATTACGTGTTTTCTCCATATATCCATCTGCAGATTGTTTACTTTATTTAAAATTTCAACAGACATTTCCATGTATTTTTTCCACTGATCATAAACAGTTTCAAATGAATCAAGTTTTCTGTTATGTGCAGGATATACACGTTTTCCTGTTCTCTTATCCAAACCGTTTGTCAATACCAGCTCAAGAATCTTTGGCATTGCCAGGAAGTGAACTCCGGTACCGCATGTAGGTGACGCCCCGCCCGGAATCATGTATGTCTTTCCGTTGTAATGCAACGGCTGGAAGCATCCCGGTGATGATTCAAGGCATCCGCCGAGACACCATGCTCTTGCATCTTGGAGATTCATTCCTTCCGGCCCGTAATTGTCAAGCATATAGTTAATGCCGCCCTGATTGTTCATCCATGCAGGATAACCAAGGCCCAGCTNNACATGCAGCACATTTCATCAGGAAATCTTCCGGTGTTTTTTCATCATATAATACACTCAGTGTAGGCTGAGGAGTTCTGTTTCTCATACCTGCTTCAACTATTAAGTATTCCAAAGGAGTTACTGCCGTTAAACCTTCAGCGTTAAGACCTCCCATTGAAAGGTTGTTAAATGTATTTCCTGAAAGAACGCCGCCTGAAACCCCTGCGGATGCGAAACATTCAATACATGTAATTTTAATTCTGTATAATTCAAGAAGTTCGATTATTTCTTCATCTATCATGACTCCGTCCTGGATATCTTTTTCATAGAAAGGCTGCAATACTTGTCCCAGTCTTCCTATAGATAAACCTGACATGGCATCTTCATTTGTAACGCCTAAATGGCAGCAGAAAGTCATTTGAATTGCTTCCCAGAAGCTTGCCGGTTTTTTATGAGCCACATTATGCATAACTTTTGAAACTTTTTCATAATTAGCTTTTAATTCAGGATCTGTTTCAACTGAAGCCATGTAAGAAGCTTTTTTTGAATAGTTTTCGCACCATGCGCTTAAGCCTTTTGTTATTTCTTTCATTGCCGCATAGTAATAGCCTCTGTCCATTCCCAATATACCGTCATCTCCGGCTTCACCCATGCACTCGGCAATTTTTTCATCACATAATTCTATAATTTTGTCAAATCCATATTCCAGAGGTAAATAATAGTTTGAAACTTCACGGCCTTGAGCAATCGCAAAGGAGTCAAACATACATACAACACTGTCCATAAGAGTTCTGTACAGGTCATATCCCGGAAGCATTTTTGCAAATTTATCACTTAATTCTTCAACGGAAATTCCATCCCATGGTTCAGATGCTCTGACTAAGGCAGGAATTTCTTCTTTTCTCATGCCAAACTTTTTAGCTATTGAAACAACTTCACCATAGCTTTCAGTTACGTTGCCGCCGCCGGCTCCGACTATACTTACCGCATCGGCTTCACTTTCTGCCGGTGCATCTACTTCAGCCATCAGCGCTTCAGCCTGAGCATTAAAGAAACTGGCTGTTGTCCAAGGGAACGGGAATCCTCCCCTGATATTTTTTGTTTTGTTCATAACTATTTTTTCATAAGGCTGAATTGTCGGAGTCATATGAGATAATGCCGCAGCCATGGCTTTTGCCCTTCTTACTATCGTTACTTCGCCGTCATTTTCCCACCATACTCTGTTATACCAGTATGGTGCTTCCATATCTGCCGTAACCTTCAGTGTGTAATAAGTGTCCATTAATTTTTTGGAACTTTCTTTTGCTTCCGGAATATCAGATTCCAAAAGATTGTCTACGTCAGCCATGTCGATTCCACGGCTTTTTAAAACGTCTTGTAACTTGTTTTCATTAGAAATCATATAAAATACCTCCTTATCATTTATTAAATAGTATTACACCTTGCAGTGAAAACGTTAGTGTAAAGTGCACACTTTTGCAAAAATTGTGATTTTTTTATTAATAAAATAAACGTTATCTTAAAAAACATATGGATATATTAGGTAAAACTAAATTTTTCCTTCGAAATCGATAGTTACTAACAAAAAACGAATGCTTTTACTTAGTAAAGTCATTCGTTTTTAATAATTATTTAACAAATAAAAATGTTAAGAAGCGAAATTTAATAATTAATTTATATGTTAACTGTTTTTTCCTATTTGTAAATTTATGAACATTAGATAATCAGGATAATGCTTTCAGAAAATAATTGCATAAAATAATCTTTTTTCAAATTTTTTATCTAATCTTATTTTATTTACGTTAAAAAAAGTGCTGCCGCACTTATGCAGCAGCACCGTAAACATATTTCAGTACAGTTTTTCTCTTAGATAGTCAAGCATTTCTCCCGCGGAGAGGGGTTTGCTGAAATAATATCCCTGAAACATATCACAGCCTTTATCCGCCAGATATTCATACTGCTCCCTGGTTTCAACCCCCTCTGCGATAACCGCAGCATCAATTTCATGTGCTAATTTTATAATCGTATCAATAATTATTTTATTTATTCCCTTTTTTATTCCGTTTACAAAATCTACATCAATCTTTAAGAAATCACACTCGAATTTTTGGAAATACTTCATGCAGTTATATCCGGTTCCAAAATCATCAATTGAAATTTTAATTCCTTCTTTTCTCAGCTTCAACAGATTGTCCAATGCATCGCCTTTATCGATACGAATATTTTCAGTAATTTCAATCATCAAATGTTCGGAAGTCAGGTCATTTGCCGAAAGTGAATTTAATACCACATTGGCAAAATCCGGATGCTGAAGCTGGAGAGCAGATACATTGACAGACAGGGAGCATTCTCTGTATCCCGTCTGATGCCATCTCCCTAACTGCTCACATGCACTTTCCATTACCCAGTTTCCTATTGACTCCATATTTCCGAGTTTTTCTGCAACCGGAATAAATTCACCGGGACTTACAATACCTAAGACCGGATTCTTCCATCTTATTAATGCCTCTGAGCATACGAGTTTTCTTGTGCGAGAATCAATAATGGGCTGGTAGCACAAAAAAAATTCTTCATTATCTACAGCTGTTCGTAAATGTCTGCAAATCTCACTCTTAAAATTAATTGTCATTCCTTTTCTCCCCATAATTATTTATTTTCAAACTTTAAACTTAGATACCCCTTTTACGAGCATATCTGATCTTTCTCTGGCTTCTGCTGCCGAATGTATGACACCGCCTGACATCAATACAATACTTGCAGACTGGCCGGCTATGTTGGAGGCTCCCTGAGCTCCCTCGGTAGATGCGGAAGAAACCTCATTTATGGCAGCAACCATATGTTGTATCGAAACTAAAATTTCCTCCGATGCGGCACTGAATTCAGTCATCATGTCATTTACTTCTTCTGAGCTCTGACTGTATTTTTCTCCTGACCTGACGAGTATGTCATAATCATTTAGCACCTTGTCGTCAATAAAATCCATTACTTCGCCGGAAGTTTCCGATAAGTCATCAACAGCCTCCAGTATTTCTTTTGTAACTTTTTGTATTCTTGCGACCATAGTCTTGGAATTTACAGCTAAAGCGCGGATTTCATCAGCTACAACGGCAAATCCCTGACCTGCCGCTCCTGCTCTTGCCGCCTCTATTGCCGCATTTAATGCAAGCAGATTAGTTTGGGATACTATGTCCAAAATAGCATCAGACAGCTCGCTTATTTGATTTACAGTCTTTGCTTGTCCTATTGCTCTTTCCATATGAGCCTTGGTGCTCTGATATATTTCCATGGCGTTTTCTTTGGAAGTCACAGCTTCCTCCTTCATGTTCTGAGCCGTATTGTAAACTTCAGAAACTATGTTAGCACCCTCCTGCGCTTTTAACGCCACGGAGCTTATTGCTTTTTCTATCTGCTCGGATGTTGCATTCATCTCTTCCACCGAGGCGGCTGTCTCTTCAGACGATGCAGACATTTCCTCTGTTGTAGCAGATATTTCTTCTATATTCTTATTGAGCTCTTCCATATCTGAATTTATTGCCTCAAGCACATGACTCACGCTAATGGATTCGGCTGAAACTTCTTTAATCATTTCTGCCATTGACTTCTGCATGACAGAAATGGCATTGGCTAAAATTCCTGTTTCGTCCTTCCTCTTTAAAAGCTTCGCCGAAACTTCACTTGTCAAGTCTCCTTCAGATGCCGTCTTTATATAGTTTATGGCTTCCCTTATGGGTTTAGCTATTCCCGAAGCAATTGCAAAAGTCACTGCCACCGCAACCAGCACAAAGGAAACAGATACCACCATCATCTGTCTGGAAAGCTTATCAACTCCGCTCATTGCTTCTTCTTTAGGAACGATTAGGCCGATTGACCAGTCCGTACCTTCAACAGGACAGTATGCTATGTAATTATGTGCTTCTTTATATTGGTATTCTTTTACTCCTGTCCCACCTTCCACCATACATTTTTCGATTTCAACCAACTGTTGAAGCTCTTTGTCATTGCTTACATTATCAAAATCATTGTCTTCTTTTATTACGAGCTCTCTTTCCCAATGTGCAATTTTTGTTCCGTTGCCGCTGGTCATAAACGCTTTCCCGCTTTCGCCGTAATTTATATCGTTTGTAATATTGCTCAATTCATTTCCGTCTCGGGCAGAGATAAGAACTCCCGTAACCTTGTTGTCTTTTTTGATCGGAACCGCATAGCACACCACTATACTTCCGTCGGCAGCGCTTATTATGGGATCGGACACGGCTCTTTCTCCCGAAGCTGCCTTAGTAAAATAATTTCTGTCCACGATTTTAAATTTTTCACCTTTTGTGCTTGTTGAATTTCCGTCCAAATCCACTATGGACATACTCACATGTCCGCTTCTTTCCGATTCGTTTTTTAGCAGATTCAATTTTTCATCCAAAGTCAGCATATCCGTATTAATATAGTCGCTGGCCGCAAGTGTCTCAAGTGCAGTCAGCTGAATGCTTATTCTTGCGTTGACAACCTTTGAGGTTTCTTTAACCAGCTGAGACATGGACTCATTTATACTTTCCTTCATAGATGTTGATGCCGCGTAATAAGACGATACACCGAGCCCGACACAGACAAGCACCATCAATAACCCGAAAAGCATTGTTAATTTCATTTTTATACTTTTAAATTTAAGCATATTTCCTCCTGATTAAGTTTCTGCCAACCCGAATTATTACCTGATGAATATTTTTCCGTCAAAACCCAATAATATATCAGGTTAAAATATATTACACATTATTTACTTCGGCATTATTCGATATATTTCTACAAATATTGCAAATATGTCATTGCCAGGTCTATGACAAATATCGACAATAAATTAATATTTATAGCTATAAAGCTTTTTTGGTGCTACTATATTAAAAGTAGAAAAACCCTGTTTTACGTTTATAATCCCGCAAAATCTTATAATAAATAAAGGAGAAAAAGCCTATGACGGATATGACATTTGGTGAATGCTTGAGGTCTTTGCTCTCAATACTTGATATTAGCATGAACAGACTATCAAAGGCTATAAATGTTGACAATTCCCTTGTCAACAGATGGATCCACGGAAAAAGGATTCCGGCATACAGCACTGCATACGTTGAAAATATTGCCGAATACCTTTCCAAAAGTTTTCATAACAGTACACAAATCAAACGTCTTGACGATCTCTTTTACGATATATGTGAAAATAATACTTCGGCAGTTTTAATCAAGGATAAAATAAAGGTTATATTATCAGAATGTCAAGGCTATTCCATCGAACGCAGGAAAAGGGAACGTATTAAGCCAAACAATCAGGACTCAAAATATGAGCTGCCACATAATTCATCATATTGCCGTAACATAATTTCTAAAAAAACCCTATCCTTGTCGGCCGATGATAAAATATTTTTCGGAAACAGCAATGTACTTTCCCTGTGTATTGATTTGATGAAATCTGCATCGAACCTGCGAAGCCTTAGAGACAACACAATATATGTAACATACAACAATTACATGGAAATCGGAAGCAGTGAAGTATTTCAGCTCATGGATGAATTTAGGACACAGATGCTTCGAGTTGCCGACAAGGGAATAAATATGTGTTTTCTGCTGAAGCTTGACAACAATATAGACAGAATATTAAATTTTATAAAGTTTATTTATCCGGTTTTGGTGACAAAAAGACTGATGATTTATTATTACACTAAGTACGGCATTATTGATTCAGATCGTGAAATATGTATTGTACCGGGCGTAGGGGCATTGTCCTGCTTTCCCAGCGGTGAAAATCCACATGAAAAATGCGGATTTTTTTTGAAAAACAGGCATGCCGTAAATATTTTCAACGACTATATTAAAATGCTGATTAAAGCAAATTCAAAAGCACTGATAAAATATTATCCACAGGATAAACGTATTGAGTATTACAGTGACCTGCTTAAGGCACAAGAAAATATCGGAAACAGTTTTTTATACAGAACCGGCCAGCATCCTCTGATGATGCCTGCATCATTGTACAAAAGGATACTGGAGAGGAAAAAGTTTCTTCCGAAAGATATTTCCCTTTCGATGAAAACATTTGAAACTCAGCTGAATGCCTTTAAAAAAAGTATCAACCGCTATGAATATTACGATATCTGCTCCGCAAAGGCCATTACAGATCTGATAAATAACAGGAAGTTCCCTATATTCATCAACGGAACAATCGAGACCGTAAGTCTCAATAAAGATGAAGTAATGGAAATTATGAAGAATATCATTGACACGATAAAATCCTTCGACAATTATAAATTCAGTCTCATACACGATACGGGTTCTTGCGGATATGACAGCTGCTACGTTTTTATAAAGGAAAGATGGGTTCTATTTTACGAAATGTGCATGGGTTCAGATACTTCTTCCGAAACCAAGCTGTCCGTAAATGAACCTATGGTTGTAAGTGCAGCCGAAAAATATTTCATGGAAAAACACGAGCAGATTGCTCCAATTAACAAAGATAAGCATGAGATAGTAAAATTTATGAAGAGACAGATGAACTTGTTAAATGATGGCATGTTCCTGTGATGCCTGCCATAAACGGCAGTTTTATATAGTCTCATCCCCTTCATGAATTTGAAACAAAATAAATCAGATATTAAATAATCTATTGCCGCAGAAGTGAAAAATGGCACCCTTTGTATGAATTCCGGCCGTTCATGCAGCCCGGATAATCAGCAAAGTTTTCATAATGATTGAATAAACATCTGAATTGATGTAAAATAAGATAGATTGTGGCTTTCAGCAGCATGTAACGCTTTATATGTTTGGAGGAGTAACTTATGAATAATAATATAGATACAAGGCTGATAATTTCTTTTTCGGATATTATTAAAATGTTTTATCAAAATAAATCAGAACAATTAGATGTGCTGAATATGAAAGGCTCCCACTGCAAGATACTCCACTTGATTTACGACCATAACGGAAAGACGCAGCAGGAAATTTTAAAGATTGCCAATATAACTAAATCTACAATGTCAGAAACCATAACAGAGATGGAAAATGAAGGGTATATTTACAAGGTTAAAGGAACTGTGGACAAAAGACAGGCACACATTTTTCTTACACCCGACGGAAAAAGCAAGGCAAAATTCATAGATGATTGTTTTAATGAATATTGCGCTCAGCTTTTTAAAAATTTTTCGCCTCAGGAAATTAATCAGTTTATGGTGCTTTTGGGAAAAATCAGCTATTGAGATGAAAACTTTTATACATAAGCAAGGAATGATTATCATCGCTCCTTGTTTTTTTATTTTTAAAACGTATTGACTTCGTGTTGGGAATATGTTAAATTTATGCCTATAAAGTTCGAATCCCGAACTATATTAAGAGGTCAAGATGACAAAAAAAATTAAATCCATTATTTGTTTAATGATGGTAATTTTAATTGTTTTATCCGGCTGTGCTCCTGCATCTCAAAATACTGATTCTACAAAATCTAATGCAGAAACTACGGCAAAAATAAAAGCCGGTACATATACAGCTGAAGAACAGGGATATGGCGGAGCCGTAAAAGTAACTCTGACAGTAGATGAAACCGGTAAGATCACCGATGGTGAAGTAAATGCCACTACTGAAACCGAAAAAATAGGTCAGGCGGCAGCTCCGACTGTTTTAGATTCCATAATCAGCAGCAACAGCTGTAATGTTGATGCCGTAACAGGAACAACCCTCACAAGCAAGGCATTATATTTAAAGGAAACACTCTGGAAGAATTAGCTGAGGCTGCAGGCATGAACCCTGAGAAACTTGCTGCCAATATTGACAGCTATAATGAAGCCTGCACGACCAAAAATGATATTTACGGAAAATCTGCTGAAAATCTGGAATATCCCGTTAAGAACGGTCCATTCTATGCGGTAAAAATGCAGATAAGCAATTTAGGCACATTGGGCGGAGTTCGTGTAAGTGAAAATTTAGAAGCTCTCAATGAAGAGCTGAAGCCGATTTCAGGTCTGTATGTCGTGGGCAATGACGCAGGCGGTTTCTATGGAAACATCACAACTTATCCTCCATATGAGGGACTTGCAACAGGTTTTGCCGTAAACTCAGGTAAAATAGGCGGCAGAGCAGCAGCCGAGTTTGCGCTGAGCAAATAATATAAATTAATTTGGAAAATTAATGTTTAAATGTGCATTCAAAATAGCTGTCAGATACTCTCCGGCAGCTATTTTTCATATAGCAGGCTCCATGCCCTGCTAATGCATTTCAAATTACAGCAATCTCTTTTTCAAAAAGACTATGCCCGCCGTTACAACAGTAAATACAATCAGCCCTATGCCTACCAATATAAATTGAAACCGATTTCTATTCACAAACCCTTCTGCATTATCTGAAAATGTAATTTCCTCTTTTGAATAGAGCGTAAAGGAAAAATCATCTTCCGGCAATTCTGCTAAAGTAGCCGTGTATACATTATTGCCTTCTCCGGTTAACTGAATGCTGCTTTCCACAACATACGGAGCCTCATCAGGTGTGATGATTCTGATATTCAGATTTTTAAAATCGCTCCAGTTTTTTGCCGGATTTAAAATATAATCAAATGTGTACTTAGGTTCTTTTGTTTCTTTCTTGTCCATGGAACCTGATGTTTTATAGCTTACGCTGACTTCCTTTTTTGAATTTGCGGGAAATTCAACGGTATAAACCAGTGACATTATCCTGTGGGAACCTATCTTTGAGTTAATGTCATCTTCGCAGCAAATTCCAAGATTATTTTCTATACATCTATCCAAAGATTTGGCATATATATTGTATAGCTTATCATCTGAAATAAGCTCATTGATATCATAGCTTGTTCCATATTCCTTCAAATATGAGCTTATATAATCCGACAAATATGATTTTACATCTACTTCCGACTTAGACATTTCATATTCACATAAATCTGTTTCATTTAAAAGCTCCCCGTCTGTAAATGCACTAATGTTCAGGTCTATGTCATTGCCTAAAACATAGAGTTCCAGAACTTCAGATTCGCTGCACCAGGAAGCAAGTCTGACTTTTTCATCGTCACGTTCAAAGCGATTAAAGTTCTTTGTCATTATTTTAGTTTTTTCATGATCAAAGTTAAAACTTACAGCAAAATTTATTCTCTGCCCGTCTACAGGCTTTACAGATATGGAATAAAGCCTGCCCTTTTCGTCTTTTTTAAAATTTTTAGCTTGGTAAACATCGTTTGTAATAGATTTTACAATTTGCCCGAAATCAAACTCGAATTTCTTATCTTCATTTGAATAACCTCTGCGGCCGCTTGCTTCATCACCTATGTATACATCATAAGGCAGTTTGTTATTATCTGCGGTTATTGCAATATCGTCAGACGAAAAGTCATAAATGCTTTCAACAAAAGGGAATGCCATTTGCACCGACTTAGATTCATTTGACGGATTAACCATTTCATAAGCTGCCGTAACCTTGCCGGCGATGGAATGAGGCGAATCATTATCACCAGTTAAATCAAAAGTAAGATTTTCGTCAGTAACCTCAATAGATGAATTATTGTCAACCGCCATCACATCTGACGACGGATAAGCCTGCCAGTATACAGGTGCTGAATTGGCAAAGGCAAAAGTAGAAAATGTTAATATAAGAATCCCAATTATAATTAATTTCGTAAGTTTTATCACGGAATCTCTCCTCTCATATTAAATCAAACAGAATATTAGACATATTTCTGTTCTCTTTAATTTATATGACGTAATTTTATGAAATAAGTTCACTTTAAATTTGATAATCAATAAAACTTGAATATAAATGCGCAAGAANNAGACTGTATTTCAACAAAAAATCACTTTTTTGTAAATTTTTTTAAAAACTCATTCTATAAAAATTTCATGTTCTTTTCATCAAGAAGAAAAAAAATGATTTTTGAGGTGCTTCTTTTAGTTGATGCCTTATGCGCAAAAATATAAAAGGCACTAACCTATTGCAGTCAGTGTCTCTAATCAATTGGCTAATTACATATTGCTAACTCTTTCGCCGGTCTGTGCTTCTTTATATTTTAAG
>DMJQ01000199.1 GCA_003457065.1 Clostridiales bacterium | reverse complement strand
TTTTGTAAATGAATTTTTTAATTGTTCCGGGTATTGATGCATTAGCTTCACTCGTTGAAACTGAAGACTTCCCACAATTCACAGAAGCGTGTATCTCTCTTAAAAGCCCGAGGCTCAGGTTGTCTAATTTCAGACCGTTGTCCAGCTGCCATGTAATTCTTTTGAAAGCTTCAATAACCGTGTGGTATCCGCTTCCCTTATCACCTAAAATGTGTCCCCAGCCTCCTACAACTCTTCCGGCTCCGTTCTTTTGAACGTATACCGAAGCTCCGGTTCCGGCGATGGCAATAATTCCGTCTCCGTTTTTCAGATATGCCTTTGCCGTCATCTCGGCATCGTTGAGAATCACATTTTCTGTCGCAAAAACATTTTTAATGTGATCATGCAAAACTTCCTTAAAATTTCCCGTGTCGGCGCCTGCCGCTCCTGCCACAATGAATTCACATTTGTGCTCTGACAGGTATTTCACGCACATTTCAATCATGCTGCTGATGTTATTGATTGCGGCATTTATATCCACCGACGGATTTCCGAATCCGCCTGATGTTTCATATATTTTGTTATATTCCATGTCATAAGCTGCCAGTTCTGATTTTGTTCCTCCGGCTTCTATTCCGATTATGTATTTCATTATTCGTAACCTTCCAAGGCTTATTTGATTGATGTAAAAGCTATATTATGTATATCTCTTCTGAGCCTTACTATTTTATTGTTTTCACGGGATGGATGAACTCTGTTGGTCAGCAGTACAAATGCTTTTTTGTTGTCCAAATCCATGATTATTGATGTCCCCGTAAAACCGCTGTGATAAATTGTTCTGTCTCCGGCAAAATCACTCAATACCGTGTGCTTTCCTTTAACCCACCAACCTAAACCTCTGTCATCATTTAATCCTTCGGTATGGCATTTTGACAGCAGCTCTATGGTCTGTCTGCTAAGTATCGTCCTGCCGTTAAATTCTCCGTCATTTAAGTACATGCGCACAAAGTTGCTCAGATCTCCTGCCGTTGAGAACAATCCGGCATGTCCCGCAACTCCGCCCAGCACATACGATTTTTCATCGTGCACAATGCCTTTCATAATCTTTTTTCTCATCTGACAGAATTCTGTGGGGATGCATCGCTCCTTGTATTCGTCTTTTGGATTAAAAAAGGTGTTCTTCATGTTCAGCGGTTTAAATATATTTTGTTCAGCAAATTTTTCGTATGAACCTGTCACCTTATCTATGATAAATCCTAAAAGTATAAATCCTATATCCGAGTACAGAACCTGCTTTTCGAATCTGTCTTCATCTATTACATTGCCGTATACAGCATTGATCAACTGTTCTTTGTTCATTTTCTTGCAGTCAATGTCCGCATCGTGTCCTGATGTATGTGTTATAAGATGCCTGATCGTCACTTTGTCGTTATTGTATCGCGGCAGTATGTCAGAAACCAAAGTATCCAGATTTAAGTATCCACGTTCCATAAGCATCATGATTGATGTTGTGGTAGCAACCACCTTGGTAAGTGAAGCCAGGTCATAGATTGCATCAGCACTTAGTTTTTCATCATTTGGCACCGTCTGCGACTTGCCGTAAAAACTAATATACGTATCTTTTTCATCCATCAACGCAAAAGTTGCCCCCGGAAATATTCCGTCGCCGCATAATTTATTAATGTATTTTTCCAGATATTCAACTCTTTCTTTAATAAACATAAAATCACCTCATTATTCCTTAAGTCCGCCAACAAGGAAGCCCTTTGCAATTCTGTCCTGGAATATGATGTAAATCAGAATTGTAGGCAGTGTTGCAACTATTACTGCCGCAAACAATACTGTCCATGTTGCATTGTACTGCTGCTGAATCTGCAATGAACGAAGACCTACCGCAACTGTCTGCAGTTCCGGATTGGTAAGCAGAATGGACGGCAGAAAGTAATCGTTCCATATGTTAATTGCCGTAATTATAGTAACTGCTATTGTGGCTTCTCGTGCCATGGGAAACATAACTTTCCAGAAAACCTTAAAGTCGCCTGCACCGTCAATAAATGCCGCCTCTGCGTAGCTCCATGATATCTTTTTAAAGAACGAATAAAAAATAACCATGTTGGTGCCCATGCCTGTAGCATACATTATTATCAAGCCGTTAATATTAAATAGTCCTGTATCTTTCAAGAAAACATACAGCGGGGCAAGTGTTCCTGAAGTAGGTATCAAAAATCCCACTATTGCCATGCCATAAATTAACTTGTTTCCTTTGAACCTGTATTTTGCAAGAACATATGCTGTTCCAGCTGAAAAAATAACCTGCAGCACTGTTCCGATAATCGTAAGTAAAATACTTGTCTTAAAGTATGAAAGCATATTTGTTTCTCTGATTGCTCTTATGTAATTTGTAAAGTCGATTTTTTCAGGCAGACTCCACGTGCTGTTATAAAACTCGGGAACTGTTTTAAATGAATTGATAAAAACCCATATGTATGGAAATATCAGTGATATGGCATACGCAAACAACAATATTTCCGCAACTATTAAATCAGGCTTGCTAAATTTTCTCCCCACTTTATTTCCTCCTTTAGCTCCACTCTTTTTCTCTTTTATCAAGGAATTTCTTTATAAAGGAAACCGCAATAAAACCAAGCAACGCCATTGTTACGCCTGCTGCCGATGCAAGCCCGTAGCTTCCTCCTCCCAACACTTCCTCAACCACCTTCAATGCTATTGTGGTCGTTCTNNTGCGGATGCAGGAATACCCTGAATGCAGCAGTAGCTCCTAAAATAGTAACCGTGGATATGGTCGGCCAGACACTGGGAACCACAATATGAATGAATTCCTGCCAGTTTGATATTCCGTCAAGTTCTGCCGACTCTAAAATTTCTTTCGGGATTTTAGCTATGGCTCCGCTGAGTATTAAATTGTTGAATCCTATGCCTGCCCATACGCAATAAATAAATACATTCACGAGAGCCGTATTCGGATCACCCAGCCACACGCGTGTAAGGTTTCCTAATCCGATTCTTGTCAGAAGTTCATTTACCAGCCCCTGATTTGGTGCCCATGCAAATGACCAGACCATGGTCAAAATAACAATTGAAATTATATTCGGGATAAAAAGCACTGCGTTAAAAAATTTGTAAAACGGAATTTTTTTAGACAGCACATACGCAACAACCAGTGACAGCGGAACTATTACCAGCACGTTTAATCCCAGCCATAAAAAAGTATTTCTGAATGCCACTCCGTAGGATGAGGTATTGCTGATTATTTTTTCAAATAACTCCACATAATTTCCGAATCCCGCAAAACGCATTTTGCCTGTAAATCTGTTCAGTCTCTGGAATGAATATACTACTGTCTGCAAATTCATAAAAAGAGTAAATACAAGCCAGTTGGCAACAGGCCAAGCCAGCATGAGAATTACGAATATTTTTTTTGATTTGTTTTTCTTTTTGGAGTTTCGTCTGTCTATTGTTTTAACTCCGCTCTTATTCTCCTGCTTCGCCATTCCATTCAAAATCATCACCTCTCATATTTGAAGCTGTTATAATTAAGGAACTCCACATGGATATTTACGGAGTTCCTTTTATTTTTCTCCCCCGCCTTTGCGGGTGCTGATTTATTATAAGCCTAAATCTGTCTTAGTCTTTTCATACTCTGATGCAGCTTCGTTCTTAAATTCTTCTGCCGCTTTCTCAGGTGTAAATTCACCTGTAGATATCTTAGTGATGTAATCATTACCTAATGATTTGAACATTAACGGATTACTGCTTGCGTCTGTATACTGATAATATTTTTCATTAGTTGTTACATCCTGACATGATTTTGTAAATTCACTTACTTCATTGCTGAGTTCATAGTTGAATGGTCTCAAGCCACCTGCCAGCTTTGCGAACTGTTCGCATGATTCAGGACTTAAGCTGAATAACACAAATGCCTTTGCAACTTCAGGATTTTTTGTCTTATTGTATATTGCCATGTAGTCAGGCATATTTATATATGAAACAGGTTTGTCCATTTTTCCACCCTGCGGAACCGGTGCCATTTCAATTTTGTATCCGTCCGGCCACGCTTCTTCCATTTCTGCTTCCAGCCAGTAACCGTTAAGTATCATTGCAACTTTGTTGTTGATAAATTCCATCTGAACCTGTGTGTGGTCTAATGCTGTTGTACCATTCATTATGTATCCTTTGTCAAACAATTTCTTAAAGTTGCTGAATGATTCCAGTATTGCAGGATCGCCGTAAATGTCTGCATTTGTTGGGTTTTTAAATTCGCCTAAGAATTTATCTTCGCCCATTGCCTGCAGCTGCCATGCTCTTATAAACGGTCTTGTATAGTTGGGGTATTTGCCCGGATAAGTTATAGGAGCAATGCCTGCCGCTTTAATTTTTTCGCACAAAGTTTCAAATTCTTCCCATGTCCGCGGATATTCCCAGTTGTTTTCCTCAAACATATTGACATTGTACACTACGCTCATGGGGCCTGCTGACCATGGCACAGCATATTTTTTAATGCCGCCGTTCTCTTTTCCCAGGTCGTAGTAGAATTTGTCTTTTGCAACGTCCGTTATATATTCATCTAAAGTCATATCTGTCCCGGGAACTTTTTCGTCATACAGAGTAGTCAGATCCATTACCAGACCCTGAGGCCCCCATTCTTCCCACTTGATGCCGTTTGCCATGTAAACATCCGGAGCATCTACACCACTTTCAATCATCGGAGTTAATGTTTCTGTTAGATTAGCATCTCCGACCAGCTCTACTGTTGNNTTCAAATTCGGTTTTCAGCCAGTTCTGCCACTCGTTTCCAAATCCCGCTTCAAAGAATGTAACTTTCAATGTCACTTCTTTATCTTCCGGTACACTTGGTGCCACATCGTTTTCTGCCTTTGCACCTGTAGATGCATCATTTCCTCCGCATCCTGCCAACAGCATTGACGCTATCAGAATCAGCGATAAGACTTTTGATAATTTTTTCATCATACTTCCTCCATTTTCTTTTTGAAAGCCTTAAGCTTTACTTCAAAGCAGCAATAAGTAAAATTATATTATTTTTTATTTTACTGCATTGAAACTTTGTTTTAATATTATTATATTTAATTTGAAATTAAATTTCAACCTTTTATTTTAAATATTCATAATTTTGTAAAAATTTTGCAATAAAAATAAATAAGATCCTGACTTAAAAAGTCATAATCTTACTTATTTCAGTTTCAATCCCGATATGATGCTTCCGGTTTCGATTATATGTTTTGGTATCTGATCATATTTTTTCTTTATTAAATTCATGAAAATTATGTCTATAACCGTAAGCTGCGATATTCTTGATGATATAGCTCCTATTCTGAAACCCTGCTCGATATCAACGGTATTAATATTGATATCTGATATGTCCGCTATGGGGTTCTTTCCCATGTGTGTAATGGAAATTGTTTTTGCGCCTCTTTCCTTTGCAAGCTTCAGGTTGTTGTATGTTTCCTTGGTTTTTCCGCTATTGGAAATTGCAATGGCAATATCATTTTCATGTATGTATGACGCTGAAACCAGCTGAAGGTGATAATCGCTGTAAAGACTGGTTTTCACATCAATCCTCACAAGCTTGAATTGAAAATCCAGCGCAACCACATATGAGCTTCCCACACCGAACAAATGAATCGTCTCGGCATTTAAAATGTCATCCACAGCTTCGTCTATTATTTCAGGTTTAATGATCGACCTTGTGTTTTTCACGGCACTTACATGCGCATTTGCAACCTTAGAAACTATGGTTTCCGTCGAATCATTTGCGGTTATCTGTTCATATATCTGTTTTTCATAACTTATGTCGCTCTTAGTACTCTTTGCAATTTCTATTCGAAATTCTTTAAAACCTCTGAATCCCAGTTTTTTAGAAAAACGCACTATGGCAGCCGGACTGGTTTTTGATTCTTCGGCCAGTTGCTGAGCCGTCATATCGCATATTGCATGGTAGTTATTGATTACGTAATCTGACAGTTTCTTTTCATTCAGTGAAAATGTTGATTCTAAACTTTCTATAACCTTTATTATATCTATACTATCCCTCCTCAGCACAGTAATTATTTTTACGAGAGTCGTTCATCACCGGCGCACACAATTGCCGCCGGCAGCTAAACAGCACCTGATTTTCCATTAAAAAAATCGGTGCTGTATTTGTTTATGAGGTCTTTCTTTCAGCTTTAAGCATTTTTATGTCGTAACAGTTTTGTGCCACGATTTTTTCGATATCCCCAATTTTTATCATGATCCTATTTTCCGACTCGGATACAACTCTCTGAATATGCTCCGCAATCATAATATTGTTGTCCTCAATCATTTCCTCTATCTGCCCAAATCTCTGATCCACCTGCTCGAATCTCTGGTCTATTTGTTCAAATCTTTGGTTTACCTGCTCAAACCTCTGATCCATATGCTCAAATCTTTGGTCTACCTGCTCAAACCTCTGGTCCATCTGTTCAAATCTTTGGTCTACCTGCTCGAATTTCTGATCTACATGATCAAATCTTGTTTGAATTTTTTTATCCTGCTCATTCAGCTTCAAATCAATAAGGTCAGATAATGCTTTTAAATCCTCCTTGGTTAAGCTCATCTCGCAACCTCTTTTTTCTATTTTTAATTATTATATCAATTCAGATTATTTTGTACAAGTGTTTTATAAAATTTAAAACCCGGCGAATGTAACCTCTTTTTATAATATTTGTGCCAGTCCATGAAAATTATTTTCCGAATCTGAAATTCTCTTATTGAACTTGGCCAAAAGTTGTGTTATATTGATATGGTATTTATTTAATGAACATGTGTTTCTGAAACAAGAACAAAATCGAGGAGGTTTAGCATGGAAACAGTCAAGTTAGGCATTTTAGGAATGGGAACAGTGGCAACGGGACTTATAAATATAATTGAGCTCAACAACTCAAAAATAATTGAAACCATCAATAAAAATTTAGCAGTAAGCAAAGTTCTGGTCAAAAGCCTTAATAAAAAAAGAGAGGTCAGCCTTCCGCAAAACGTGTACACAACAGATGCCTATGAAGTGATAAATGACAAAGATACTCAGATAATTGTTGAATTAATAGGCGGCATCAACCACGCATACGAATATATAAAAGCTGCACTGAACAACAAGAAACACGTTGTTACAGCCAACAAAGCTTTAATTGCAACACATGGAGGTGAGCTTGAAGATCTGGCGGCGGCAAACGGCGTTAAGCTCATGTATGAAGCAAGTGTGGCAGGCGGAATACCGATACTTAACACTATTTCAGAAAGTCTTGCAGCAAATGAATTCGAGAAGATAATCGGAATTATTAATGGAACAACAAACTATATTCTCACACAAATGGCTGAAAGCGGTCTGGAATATGACCAGGCAGTAAAGGAGGCGCAAAGGCTCGGCTTTGCAGAAGCTGACCCTTCTTCTGATGTGGAAGGCGACGACGCCGCATATAAGATAGCAATCCTGTCTAATATTGCATTCGGTCAGAGAATAGAAATCAAAAATGTTCCAAAGGAAGGCATCACAAAGATCTCTAAAGAGGATATAACCTATGCACGTGAATTGGGATATAACATAAAGCTTCTCGCGTCCGCGGTTAAAAATGACGGAGAACTTGAACTCAGCGTTCACCCGGCATTTATTCCCGCTGAGCATCCGCTGTCAACAGTTAAAAATGAATTCAATGCAGTATTCTTGAAGGGAAACGCTGTCGGAGAGCTGATGTTTTACGGTAAAGGCGCCGGTTCGCTGCCCACGGGAAGTGCAGTTCTTGGGGATGTAATGTCAATCGTAAAGAACAGCCAGAGAGATAACACAGAAATTAAAAAAAACGACAGATATAAAATTGCAGACAAGGCTTTTAAACCATACTATATAAGATTAGAAGTGATTGACAAACCGGGAGTGCTTGCAAAAATCGCCGGTGTTTTCGGAGTACACGGCATAAGCCTCGCTTCCGTGATGCAAAGACAAAAAAACGGCAACAATACTGCACCGTTAGTTTTCATAACCCATAAAGCTTACAGAAAAAGCATAGATGAAGCCCTAAATGAAATCAGCAGATTTGAAGAAGTTACTAAAGTCTGCAGCATAATAACAGTTGAAAATTTTAAGTAAATAACAAAAACCCGCTCTGTCAGCGGCAAAATAGTACCTGTTAAACTGTGACCTCACAGTTTAACAGGTACTATAATTATTGAAATTAAAGCATCCGGCTATAATTTTTTATTTCTAAAATCAGCTATTGCTCGGCAGAAAATTTCTACTATTATCTCATTGCCCCGTTCGTTGAAGTGAAGCCCGTCAATATATAAATCACCTACTTCATCTCCTGCCTCTTTTTCAAATTCAGAATAAAAATCAATATATTTAACATTGAATGTCTTGCAGAAATCCTTAATCCAGTGCTGGTATTTATCGAGTTCTTCCGCCACCCTGTTAAAATCAGAAAATCCGGCCCAGTCCTGCCTTACATTTTCCAGATCGATTTTCGTCGGTATTCCTATTACCGGAGTTATATATTTAGCAATAGCCTGATGAGTCATTGCCATAATATTTGATTTTACGGTTCCCAAATCAGCTCCTACGATTAAATCATTCACACCGCCCATAATGAGAACCAGTTCCGGGTTTTGGGAACTGACGGCACTTTGGAACCTGCTCAGCATGCCACCTGATGTGTCACCGCAAATCCCTTCATTTATTATTTCCATGCCTGATTTCTCCTGTGCCAGTTTAGTCCAGGATCTTGACCTTCTCACTCCGAATCCGTATGTTAAACTGTCTCCTAAGCAAACTATTTTCATTTTTTGTTTCCTTTCTTCCTGTTTCTGATGGTTACTAGATTATCACATCGTCAGTGAGGTGTAAAGGAGAGCTTTCTTGTTATACGTTTAAGACTGCATTAAATGGTGCAGTGCCTTTATAGATTTTTCAAGCGCTTTTTCTGTCTTCACTTCTACCAGTACCCGTATGTTTTTACTTTCTGCAAACTTCAGCAATTCTGCAATGTTTAACTTTCCTTCAAATAAAATCTGGTGATCTTTTGTGCCCACAGCATCATGAAGATGCATGTGTGCTATTTCATTATCATGCTGCAGCAAATACTGCCTGTCGATAAATCCGCTTACGGCGTCATGACCTGTGTCCCAGGTCAGTTTCACGTTTTTATGCACAATTGATTTGTCCAGTGCTTTTTGAATATATGGTCTGCCGAAATTGCTGCTGTTCTCTATTGCCAGAACAATATCTTTGTTCTCTGCTTTTTCTGAAAGTGTTTTGATTGATTTTTCAAAATTATCTTGAAATTCTTGCGAGTACTGTTCATATATGTAGACCTTTTTTTCTGGCAGAGTCATTTTAGCTCCTTCGATTATGTGCATATTTAAAAGCTTTACGCCTGCCTCTTCTGCCCAATCGATTGTATCAGAAAACAATTTTACGTATCCTTCTCTGACGCTTTCGTAAAATGTTCCCAGGTCAGCATCATCAGGCATGTGCATCGTAAATTCTATGTTTGTTTCCTTTGTTATTTTTCTCAGTTCTTCCGGTCTTATATTTTCTATGAAATTATATGGTAAGTTCATGTTGAGCTCTATGAAATCTAATTTGAGCCTCTGGCACAAGCTCACCAGTTCATTCAACGTATTGTATTCTACCAGCGCCGGCATACCTATTTTCATGGTATCCTCCTTATTCTTGCTTATCTCCACCTATAACCTAAGACGGCATCAAAAGACTCAGCTCCTCCTCGGTCAGGTTCCTGTATTCTCCGGGTTTTAAACTTTCATCAAGCTTAACCGGTCCCATTGACAGCCTTTTCAGATATATAACCTCATTGTTGACTGCATTGAACATTCTTTTGACCTGATGAAATTTTCCCTCTTTGATTGTTACGTAACAGCTTGAAGGATAGCCTGCTTTGATTATTTCAAGCTTTGCTGGAAGCGTCCTGTAATTTTCATTAGTTAAAGTAATTCCTTCGGCAAATGACTTGACATCATCATCGGTCACTTCTTCCTCGACTTCCGCATAATATGTTTTATCCACATGCTTTCTTGGAGAAAGCAGATCATGGGCAAGCTGTCCGTTGTTAGTGAGCAGAAGCAGTCCTTCCGTGTCCTTGTCAAGCCTGCCTACCGGGAACGGGTCATAAAATCTGTCTTCATCCTCCAACAAATCCACAACCGTCCTGTCGTAATTGTCCTCTGTGGCTGAAACAACTCCAATGGGTTTGTTCATCATCAGATAAATGTACTGAACATACTTTACTGCTTCACCCTTATATTCAACATTGTCTTCGTCTGTATCAATTATTTTGGAGCTGTCTATTTCCGTAACTCCGTTTACTTTCACATGCCCTCGTCTTGCATCCTGTTTAATTTGTTTCCTTGAACCAATCCCCACGTTGGAAAGCATTTTATCTATTCGCAGTTTCATAAATACCTCTGTGTTTTATTTATTGTATTATAACATTCTGAAAATCCGTGTCAACGATGAATTAAAAAAGAGCCGTGCAAGCGCCGGACGTCATTAAAAACCGAGCCGAAGAACCTCAATGAGATCCTTGCTCGGTTTTGACGTGCGCTTAACAACAGCCCTTATAAAATGTCTCTTCCCATCGGTCTGAAATTACCGCTGTCTCTGAATTTCTTCAGCCGTGCAACCAGCATATCCTTATCACGGTTCAATGTTCCTGCCTGGCTCACGTAGTTAGAAACGTGGTTAGCTCTAAATATACAGTCTTCAAGCTCCATATTTTCAAGCATCATTATATTTTCATCAAGCACCTGCAAAGGTGTCAGCAAATGTAATTTTCCCTGACGTATATCCTCCGCAAGCTCCGATTCTTCTTCTACAATAAGTCTTAAAAGTGAAAAGTAATGAGGATTTATGGCAGAAATCACTTTAGCCGATTCCAGTGCGTGCTCTTCCATATATTCGGTTCCGCCAAGCCCCGATATAATCATGCATGAAAATTTAAATCCTGCCTTTATGGCTTTTCGTCCGGCATCAATCATCTGCTGCTGATTTACACCTCTCTGCACCATGGACAGAACTTTGTCAGAACCGCTTTCAACTCCCATGTATAGCAGCTCCAGACCTGCTTCACGGATTAATTTCAGATCCTCATCCGATTTATTCAGCAGATCCAACGGTCCCGAGTAGGAACTTATTCTGCGAGCAGTTGGAAATTCACTCTTTATATAATTTAACAATTCAATAAGTCTTTCCGTTTTCAGGCATAAAGCATTACCGTCCGCAAGAAAAATCTTTTCAGGCTCGCGGTAGTAATAGGATTTGAGCCACTTTACATGCTCTTCTATCTCTTTCTGTGATTTAACTCTGAACTGCTTGCACTTATACGCGTAGCAAAATCTGCATTTGTTGTGCGAACAGCCTTCTGTTACTTGTACTATCAGACTTCCCGCTTCGCTTGGGGGTCTGAACAATGGCATTGAATACATAAATTACTCCTTATTTTTCATAATGAATATTTGCTCCGATACCCTGCAGTTTCTCTATTATATTAGCATATCCTCTCTTAATATGATACACTTCGGTTATTTCTGTCTCGCCGTCGGCTATGAGCCCTGCAATTATCAGCGCCGCGCCTGCTCTTAAATCGGTAGCCTTCACCTTGGCTCCGCTCAGCTTGCTGCTGCCCTTTAAAATTGCGCTGCTGCCTTCTATTTTTACGTCCACTCCCATTCTTGAAAGCTCATTTGCATGCATGAACCTGTTTTCAAAAATAGTTTCATGAATAATGCTTGTACCCTCAGATATGGACAGCATTGNNAGCCTGCATGTCTGTTGGAAAACCCGGATACGGCAGTGTCTTAATATCAACCGGTTTTATTTTCCCGTTTGATATCACTCTTAATTTATCGTCATATTCCTCAACCCTCGCTCCCGTTTCTCTAAGTTTTGCAATAATAGGCTGAAGATGGCTTGATACAACATTTTCTATTGTTACATCTCCGCCTGTTGCTGCGGCGGCAACCATGTATGTTCCCGCCTCTATTCTGTCGGGTATCACAGTATGTTCGGTTTTATGAAGTTTTTTTACTCCTTTGATGCGGATTGTCTTTGTTCCTGCACCGACAATATTTCCACCCATACTGTTTATGAAATTGGCAAGATCAACTATCTCCGGCTCTTCTGCCGCATTTTCAAGTATGGTCTCGCCTTCTGCCAGCGTTGCCGCCATTATTATATTTTCGGTCGCTCCTACGCTGGGAAAATCCAAGTATATATCATTTCCTACCAATTTCTCAGTCTTTGCATTTACATATCCGTTTTCGGATTTAATTTCCGAACCAAGATATTTAAATCCCTTTAAATGCAAATCGATAGGTCTTGTGCCTATGGCACATCCTCCCGGCATATATACTTTTGCATTTTTGCATCTTGCCAGAAGCGGACCCATTACAAGAAATGATGCTCTCATTTTGCTTATTAATTCATACGGCGCTTCGCATGTTGCTATATTTTCAGCTGATATTTTCAGCGTGTTGTCTCCGATTTTTTCAACATTGGCTCCCAGCACCTTAAGCAGCTGGCACATAACATGAACATCCTGCAAATACGGGATGTCATGGATTATGCATTCTTCTTCCGAAAGCAGTGTTGCTGCAAGAATTGGCAGAATCGAATTCTTTGAACCGTCAACTCTGATATTCCCTTTAAGCCCCAAGCTTTTTCTAACTAATATCCTCTCCATGTTTCTCCTTAAAGCCCGATTTATGTATTGTAAAATAATTATTTTTTGATAATCATTAAAGTAATCAAACCAGCCTTTTTATGATAACACTAATTGCTTAATATTTCAATTGGAAAATTTTCATCAATTTTATTAAGAAAAAATGAAGGAATTAAAAATAATATTCATAATATAGGGAATAAGTTCCAAGCATATTTTTCAATCAAAAAATAAAAAAGAAAAAAGCGTATGATTAAAATAAAGGGGGACGTTATATTTAAAAGTTATACGTTTTTTTCTTTTTTTATATTATTGGTCGAATTTACTTTTTTATTCATAAATTTAAAAAAATTAATTTCAGAACGCGAGCATTCTTATTTCTGCTTTGAAGAGGTCGCCGTCGATGCTTATGTCAAGGATTCCTTCCTGGATTTCCATAAGGCTTTTGGCAATGGCGAGGCCGAGGCCGTTTCCTTCGGAACTGCGGGCTTCGTCGCCACGTTTGAATCTTTCCATGAGCTCGTCGACAGGAATGTTAAGTTCGTATGCCGAAATATTCTTAAAACTTACGAACACTTCCTTTTCCGTTTGATATATATCTATATACACTCTTGATTCTTTTAAGGCATATTTAAAAATATTTGACAGGAGGTTTTCCATGACACGGCTTAGGAGTCTTCCGTCCGCCCGTGCAAATATTCTGTCTTTTTCTGACGTCACTTTAAATATGAGACCGGATTCCTGGATTTTTTCATCCAGCTCGCCTAAAATCTGTGACATCAGTGCATTTACATTTACCTTCTCAAAATTCGGCTCGATGCTTCCGCTTGTTGCCTTAGCCGCCTCAAACAAATCCTCTGTCAGTGTTTTAAGCCTGCTTGACTTTCTGTCAAGAACATCCAGATATTTGGGAGCATTTGGGGAACTAAGCCCTTCTCTTTTCAGCAGGTCTACATATGAAATAATTGAGGTTAGAGGCGTTTTTATGTCATGAGAAACATTTGTTATCAGCTCGGTTTTCAGCCTTTCACTTTTTACCTCGCTTTGAACAGCTATCCTCAGTCCGCTTGTCATGGAATTTATATCATCCGCCAGCTGTTTGAATTCACCGTCTCCGTCCAATCTTATTTTATAGTCATAATCTCCCGACTTGGCTAATTTAAGCCCACTCTGTATTGTCTGAAACTTTTTCACCTTAATATATACATAGTAGGCGGCGCCAAAAACAACAGGAATTATCAGCGGAGGTATCTTTGCGCTGTAAAAGGAAATCACAACCAGTCCCATGACTGCACCAACAGATTTAATCATCAAAGGTCCGCCGGCTGCAATTTTCAGCAATACTTTTGCCGTATTGGATAAAATCACATAAATCATCGAATGCTTCAGCATTGTTCCGTTTTTTATATGTCTCACAATCGAGTAAAACAATGCCAGGAATGCAGAAACCAGCAATGCGGCAGCTGAAAGCATTGCAAATTTCATAAGGTTTTCGTTTGTGTACCTTATGTTGAGTATATTGTAAAACTGTGTTATGCCCAGCGCAACAATTCCGATTATCAAAACAAGGCTTAAGTCGGCATAAAGATTGTCGAATGCAAACATATGAACTTCTTCACTGCCTGTTATTTTCCCCGTAACAGCCGTAAGATAAATAAAACATGTTAGCAGCAGCAGCCCGCATATAACTATGACTACTCCGTTATTAATGAGTGTGCTCCTGTCCGAATTCCACTTCTCGGATCTTGACAGTAGGCCTTCTTCCGTAATTGCTACATAAATAGCTGTTCTCTTTCTTCCGTCCTCTATATCTTCAAATGTATCAAGCAGTGATGCCGAAAAGCTGCTGTATCCGTTTTCTGGAACCAGCACCAGCCCCTGCTTGTCAATCAATATGTAGACATGCTGAATCGAATAATAGTGTCTGTTTGCGTTGTTTGTGTTTGTGCATTCGTTCTTTCCGTCAGTGGCATAATAAATCAAACCTCCCGGCTCGTTTAAATCATTGATGATCTGCTCGTAGTTGCTTAAATCAGTTTTCATGATAATATTTTTAATTTCTTCTATTTCATCTTTTTTTTCTGCCCAGAAAAGTTCTCTCGATTCGTCGTTATCTTCCAGACCTTTTTCGGCAATAAAATTATTGTAAAGGTTCGTGAGCTGCCAGCTGTCTTTGATATCAAGATTTTTTACCGTACCGCCGCGCAATATAAAATCCTCGCTTTTATAAACCCTCAGCACATGTTCGAGGCGGTTTGCCGCATAGCGAAGCTCGTTACTCAGCGTATTGCTTTTCATATAGCTTTTGACTGTGATGCTCTCATAATTTTTTACATGCAAATAAATATTCAGCGCTGANNCCATTAAAAAGCATATTATCAGCAATATGAAAGCCGAAATCTTTGTGACAGCTTTTCTGCTATATGTCTTCCACTTTGTAACCAACACCCCACACCACCTTCAGGTATCTCGGATTTTTAGGATCAATCTCAATTTTTTCCCTTATTCTTCTTATGTGAACCGCAACCGTGTTCTCCGGATTAAAAGAAGGCTCGTTCCAGACGGTTTCATAAATATCGTCTATTGAAAAAACCCTTCCTTTGTTTTTGGTAAGGAATAAAAGTATTTTGTATTCGACAGGCGTAAGCTTCACCAACTCGCCGTCAACCGTAACTTCTTTTCTTTCATCATCTATTACCAGGTTGCCTGTTTTGTAAAAGCTGCTTTTTTCACCGCCTGCTCCGCCCAGCGTCGTGTATCTTCTAAGCTGCGACTTTACCCTTGCTATAAGTTCCAGCGGATTAAAAGGCTTAGTAATATAATCGTCAGCTCCCATGTTAAGTCCCAGGACGATATCTGTTTCTTCTGATTTTGCGGACAGCATAATTACCGGTATATTTTTGATTTCCCTGATTTTTGTCGTAGCTTTAATACCGTCCATTTCAGGCATCATTATGTCCATAATTATTAAATGCACATCATTGTCTTCTACGGTTTCGATCGCCTGCATTCCTGAGTAGCATTTCAATATATTATATCCTTCATTTTTNNTTCTTTATCATCATCGCATACTAATATGTTCATAAAGTCCTCCTTAATATTAATACATTATAACACTGTTTGCAAAAAAACATCAAGAAAAAATATAGTGGGTCCAAAACCCACCCGTATTTACGTTCTCTATTCTGCCAGTTCAACCTTGTCTGCATTTATCTGAGCAGGATGGCTTTCCATAATTGCTCCGCCATATGTTATTTTAACCTTGCTTCCCACCGCAAACTCTGATAAATCTTCCAAAACCGCACTGTCTTTTGGAACACGCACCAAAATTTTATCGCTTGAGTTTAATTCATCCTCACCTTCTAATGGCTGTACTAAAATTGAGGTCTTCTTATTTTCCAATACCGATGCCGTAAATGAATGCTGCACACTTTCAGATTCCTTGTCTCCTGACATCCACACAGCCGCTGTTGCAGCCAGTGCCAGCAGCAGTATAATAATTATCAAAACAGCTGTTTTTTTGCTCATAATGCTACCTCCCTTTCATTAGACGCAATATGTGACAAAGAAGTTCGTTAATATTAACAAAATCCGGAATTTTTTTAAATTCCGGAATCACGTCTT
>DMJQ01000023.1 GCA_003457065.1 Clostridiales bacterium | reverse complement strand
TCTTTCAATATAAATGTGCCATAAGACCTGGCATCGAGCTCTTTAATAATCTCGTAGCCGTACTTGCTTCCGGTTTCAATAATGGATAAAACCAGCATTCTTGTATTACCTTTTATCAAATTGTTATCAATCTTCATTTAGTTAAACGCTCCCATACATAGATTATCTATATTACTATAATACATATATAATATATGCATGTCAATATACTAAGCTAATTTAATTCAAAAGTAATCGTATTCATGTTTTGCTAATTTGCTATACTTCAATTATTTATTACAATTCATCGTGATTTTTTGCGGGGTTGCTTTGAGCATGAGATATTTGATATATTATTATCAAAGACAATAATATTATATAGGAAGGAATGATACTGTGATCGTAGAAGTTAAGGAAAACGTTGATACAATTCTTACCAACCATAATTATGAGAAAAAAGAACTTATTAACATCATTCAGGAAATCCAAAAAGAATATCACTATCTACCCGAAGATGTATTAATTTATGTAGCGGATAAACTGGACATAAGCCAATCAAAAATTTATGGTGTCTCCACTTTTTATGAAAACTTTTCTCTTGATGCAAAGGGCAAAAATATCATAAAAATATGTGACGGTACCGCATGTCACGTGAGAAAATCCGTACCCATCATGAATGCTGTTTACAAGGAGCTCGGTTTGTCTGACAAGAAGAGAACCACAGATGACATGATCTTCACTGTGGAAACGGTATCTTGTCTCGGAGCCTGCGGACTGGCACCCGTTATAACCGTCAATGAAAACGTACATCCTAAGATGACGCCGGAGTCAGCAGTCGAATTGATAAGAGCCATAAAAAAGGAGGAATTTTAAATGTTTGTTCAAACACATAATGATTTGTTATCGTATGAAAAAACTTTCAGAAATTCTTTAGATAAACAAAAAGTTAAAATTCTTGTATGCGGTGGTACAGGATGTATTGCAGGCGGATCTTTAAACATATATAATAAGCTTTTAAGACTTGTTGAGGAAAGCGGTTCCTTGGTCGATGTGGACTTATTAAAGGAAGAAGAAGGAATAAGCGTAAAGAAAAGCGGATGCCACGGTTTTTGCGAAGCAGGTCCATTAGTAAGAATCGAACCATACAATTATCTGTATTTAAGAGTTAAATTAGAAGACTGCGAAGATATATTCAATCAGACTATAATTAACGGCAAACCTGTTGAAAGGCTAATGTATCACGACGAAAACGAAAATATTTACAAGACACAGGAAGAAATACCTTTTTATCGAAAACAGACAAGGCTTGTTCTGGAAAACTGCGGGCACATGGATGCCGAGAATATACAGGAATGCATAGGAAGAGGCGGTTATAAAGCTCTTTCAAAAATTCTCAGTACAATGGAGCCTAAAGATGTATGTAAGTTAATTCAGGATTCAGGTCTAAGAGGCCGCGGAGGAGGCGGCTTTGTCACAGGCAAAAAATGGAGCCAGGTTTTAGCTCAGGATAATCCCGTCAAGTACGTTGTCTGCAACGGTGATGAAGGCGACCCAGGAGCTTTTATGGACAGAAGTATAATGGANNGACCCTCATAAAGTTGTTGAAGGTATGACCATTGCCGGTTACGCTTCCGGAGCTCACACAGGATACATTTATGTGAGAGCAGAATACCCTATGGCTGTAGAACGATTGAAACTTGCTATTGCTCAAGCTGAAGAAATAGGTCTTTTAGGCAAAAACATACTTGGTTCGGGTTTTGATTTTGACCTTCATATAAATAAAGGTGCAGGTGCATTTGTCTGCGGTGAAGGAAGTGCACTCACGGCATCTATTGAAGGCGAAAGGGGCATGCCTCGTGTTAAGCCGCCGAGAACTGTTGAGCAGGGACTGTTCGGCTGCCCTACTGTTTTGAATAATGTTGAGACATTTGCAAATGTACNNAGAATACAGAAAATACGGAACAAAAGACAGTCCCGGAACAAAAGCATTTGCCCTCACAGGCAATGTTGTGAACACAGGCCTTATTGAAGTGCCCATGGGGACTACCATAAGAGAAGTAGTATTTGACATCGGCGGAGGAATCCCGGACGGAAAGAAATTCAAAGCCGTACAGATTGGCGGACCGTCCGGAGGATGCCTGACATTTACCGAACAGCATCTTGATATGGCCTTAAGCTTCGATTCACTGAAAAAAGTAGGTGCCATGATCGGTTCCGGCGGCATGGTTGTCATGAATGAAGATACATGCATGGTAGAAGTCGCAAGATTTTTTATGAGTTTTACCCAGAGAGAATCCTGCGGGAAATGTATTCCCTGCAGAGAAGGCACAAAAAGAATGCTGGAAATCTTAGAAAACATAGTAACAGGCAGCGGTACTGTTGAAGATCTGGATCTGCTGAGAGAGATTGCCGAGACAGTGAAATACACCGCTTTGTGCGGTCTGGGAAAAACCGCGGCAAATCCTGTACTCAGCACTATGGAATATTTTTATGACGAATATCTCGCCCATGTGGTAGACAAGGTCTGTCCGGCTAAGCACTGCAAAGGTTTAATGACGATTGAAATAGACGCATCCCTGTGCAGAGGATGTTCGAAATGTGCAAGGAATTGTCCAGTTAATGCAATAAGCGGAAAAATTAAGGAACCATTTGTTATAGATAATAAAAAATGCATAAAATGCGGTGCATGCATTGAATCATGCGCATTTAAAGCAGTCAGGGAGGTATAACATGAGCGGAATTATGATTATCGATGGTAAAAAAGCACCTTATACTAATCAAAAAAATATTTTAAGTGTTATCAGAGATTCCGGAATTGATTTGCCGACATTTTGTTATCATTCGGAATTAAGTATTTACGGGGCATGCAGAATGTGCTCGGTTGAAACTTCCAGAGGCGAAATAATTGCATCATGTTCCGAAAGGCCAAAAGACGGCCTGGAAATATACACTAATTCACCAAGAATCAGAAAATACAGAAAAATGATACTTGAGCTTCTTCTTGCAAATCACGATAAGGATTGCACAGCCTGCGAGCGTACAGGCAAATGTCAGCTTCAGAACCTGTCAAAAAGATATGGGCTCAGCAGAAACAGATTTACGCAGCTGGCGCAGGTCAACGGCGTAGATAATTCAAGTCCCAGCATCGTGAGAAACCCCAACAAATGTATCAAATGCGGTGACTGCGTCATGGTATGTGAAGAGATTCAGGGAATAGGAGCTTTAGGATTTGTTAACAGAGGATCAGATGTTATTATTAAACCTGCTTTCAATAAAGCTCTTGCCGATACCAGCTGCATCAACTGCGGTCAATGCCGTATCGTGTGCCCCACAGGTGCCATAACCATTAAAAATGAAACGGAAAAAGAGTGGGATGCATTGTATGATAAAAGCAAGCGTGTGATAGTGCAGATAGCTCCTGCGGTACGAGTCGCCTTAGGTGAAGAATTCGGCAAAAAGCCTGGTGAAATATCGACTGGAAAAATTGTAGCCATATTAAAAAAACTCGGTGCCGAAGAAGTCTTTGACACAACTTTATCCGCAGACCTGACGGTCATTGAAGAAAGCAATGAATTTTTAGAAAGATATTCAAAAGGCGAGAACCTGCCGCTGTTTACCTCATGCTGCCCGGGCTGGGTTAAATTTGCCGAGGACAAATACCCCGAACTTGTTAAAAACATTTCGACATGCAAATCACCTCAGCAAATGTTCGGAACGGTACTGAGAGAAGCTTACAAAGAAAAAGATCTGGAAGACGGCAGAGATACATTCATACTTTCTGTCATGCCGTGCACGGCAAAAAAAGCCGAAGCCGCAAGGCCGGAATTCACCCGTGGCGGAATGAGAGATGTTGATTTGGTTATAACCACACAGGAATTGGCGATAATGATACAAGAAATAGGAATTAACTTTGATGAGATTGAAGAAGAAGCAATGGATATGCCTTTTGGTATAGGTTCAGGCGCCGGAGTTATTTTCGGAACCACAGGCGGAGTTACAGAAGCTGTTCTTCGCAGAGTATTAAAGAATAAATTCGGAAAAGAAGACTGCGAAATCATTTACAACAGGGTGAGAGGTTTGGAATCCATAAAAGAAGCCGTTGTGACAGTTGACGGAAACGAATTTAAACTGGCAGTGGTTCACGGTTTAAAAAATGCCAACAACCTTATAAGACAAATTAAAAGCGGCGAAAAAAACTACGATCTTGTTGAAGTTATGGCATGTACCGGAGGATGCATAGCCGGAGGCGGTCAGCCCACACCTAAACTGATAACGAGAGAAACAAGAATCTTAAGAGCAAAAGGTCTTTACAACATAGATAAGACCAATCTGATTAAAGATTCTGAAGACAACTATATTGTTAAAAATGTTTTTGAAGACATTATGAAAGATAAAAGACACTTGCTGCACGTACATCACTAAATAAAAATCCTATTAATATTTTACTTTTAAAACATTGGGACCGCACTAAATAAATTAGTGCGGTCCTCCCCTTATCCTATCACTTTTTTAATAACCCTGTGAAAGTTCTTGTAAGCAACTTTTTCAATATCTTCATCTGAGAAACCGGCAGCCTTCATGGCTGTAAGCAGGTTGCTTGTTTTTGATGCATCCTCAAGCCCCTTGGTGTACGAAGTCTCCTGACTGCTGAAGCTGCTGGCGACATCGTCTCCGAGAAAATCGCAGTAATCCATTCCGATTCCCACATGGTCGATGCCCATGACATCTGCCATATGCTCGACATGTTTTACAAGCATTTCCACGGTCTGCTTTTCCATATCTTTGTGCACAAACTCATTGAATGAATTCAGCCCCACCAGCCCGCCTGTTGCTGCTATCCCTTTCAGCTGTGCGTCGGTGAGATTTCGCGGCACATCACATAATGCCCTGCAGTTTGAATGGGATGCAATAACCGGTCCCTCCGCTGCATCAAGCAAATCCCAAAATGACTTTTCATTTAAATGTGATACATCAAGGAGCATCTTCTTTGCATTTATTTTCTTTACTGCTTTTTTGCCAAGCTCTGTCAATCCTCTGTCTGGATTACCCCTCACTCCGGTGGCAAACGGATTTTCCTCATTCCATGTGAGGCTCGCATGCCTTGCTCCGAAATCATAGTAATCGTCAATCAGATCCAAATTTTCTCCGATGCTACTGAGCCCTTCCAAACCGATAAGCACATATAGCTTTTCTTCCTTTAAAGCTCTTTCTATATCCTTGTACGATTTGGCAAAAACAACGGAATCTTTGCAGTATTCCATTTCTTTTTTAATTGAGTCAAATATTTGTGCACTTCGTTTACATGGATCCGATGTATATGGCGGATCCACCCACACAACAAATATGCTTCCTGATATTTTTCCTTCTTTTAGTTTATTCAAATGATGTTTTTTAATTATATCTGTTTCACCATTTAAAGTTCTTATTGTTACGTCTGTCCAGATATCAGAATGTCCGTCAAAAATCATAATAGTCTTCCTTCCTTACAATAATAAATTACCCACAAGTATACCCAGGTATGTTCCTACTCCGTATCCAAAAACTCCAACCAGCATCGCAGGTGGCACCAGGTCGGTCCATCCCTTTGATATTGCCATGGCGGTTGCCGTTGTAGGGCCGCCGATATTTGCATTAGAAGCAATGATTATCTCTTCAACACTGTAATTGAATATTTTTCCCAACGCAAAGCTGACAGTCATGTTTACCAGTACAACTATACCACAGAACACCAGAAGCAGAGGAGAATTCTGAATAATCAGCGGAATTGATGCGGGAACTCCTATTACCACGAAGAACAGATAAATGAGGAAAGTTCCTATCTCCTGAACTCCGTTTATGTTCCCGAAAAATCCCGGGAAGAATGTAGCCAGCAGCATTGTCACCGTTGTTATAATTAAATACTGATTGCCAAGCAATACATTTAAAAGATTCAATGCCATATTAGTTGTTGGTATAACACCGGCAAAGAAATCCGCTATGGCTTGAGAAACCGCAACTACAATAAAACTTGTGGCTATGGCAAACGCAAGGTCTTTCAAGGAAATTTCCTTTCCTTTCCAATAAGCCGCAGAACTTGTTTCTCCTTCGTTGACACCGATGCTTTCAACCTGGTCAACATACGGATGTCTGAAGTGCTTTCTGAAAAAGTTCAGCGTCGGTATGGTTATCAAAGTCAGAAAATATAATGCCATAAGCAGATTGTCCGCAACAACCGTAGCTGATACAAGCTCTCCCGGAACTTTAAACGCACTTGATACCGCAACGAAATTTACTCCCCCGCCGATATATGAACCTGTCATCATTCCGGCAATTTCCGCAAGATGAGGTATATGTTTTCCTAAAAGCTTAAAGCCTACAATGGCACCTGTAACCGTTCCCACAGAACCTATTAAAAAAATTAACAGCATTCTTCCGCTTTCTTTCCATATTTTCTTAATGTTGCACTGAAGAAGCAATAACGGTATTGCCAGCGGAACAACATAGCTCCAAACCACATCGTACGCCGGAGCTTCCGTCGGAATTATTTTAAAATTAGACAGCGCCATTGCTCCCACCAATGCTATTATAGCACCGGAGACCTTTGCTGCCCACTGATATTTTTGTTCCAAATAAATGCTGAATGCAGCCCAGCCGGTTAAAAAGGCCCATAAAACCCAGGTATTATCCGGACTGATAAGTGAATTTGTCATANNTGTAATATTATTTCATCCAAGATTAAATCCTGCAATGATTTACAAATTTCTAACACACATGTTATTGAACAAGTTTCAATATATTGAACTTGCATTATTATAGTATATAAAAAAATAAATGTCAACGTTTTTCTTTGACATTTATTATCAAACTTTTCACAAATCAATTTTGTTAAAAACTTGGAGGAACCATTGCCCACACTGATAAAGAAAGTTCATTTCCCGCATTGACATATCTGTGGGGTATGGTGCTGTCAAGATATATACTGTCTCCTTCTTCAAGATCATATATATTATCTCCAGACAGCACTCTAAGGCTTCCTTTAATAACAACACCGCACTCTTCGCCTTCATGGCTTATGAGCTCATCATTGCTGCAATCCCCTGCTTCTATCTCAATCCACAGCATCTCAATTTGCTTTTTCAAATCGGGGCTCAGCAGCTCGTAGATCCTGTGAGCATTTTTCATCATTATTTTTTTTCTTTCGTCTTTTCTGACAACCTGATTAAAATCATCATATTCATCAAAAAAATAATTCATGGTTACATTCAAAGCCTTGGATATTTTCCACAAGGATGCAACAGACGGTCCGGTAATATCCCTCTCAATTTGACTTATTAATCCCTTACTTAAGCCGGTTTTTGCAGAAAGCTGTTCTATGCTGATTTTTTGTTTCAACCTCAGCGACCTTATTTTATCTCCCAATTCCATGTTAATACCTCGTCTGTTCTTTGTATTTTGTAACTAAAAACTATAAGCTTATTATATAATAAGAAGCACGTTTTTTCAATATTTTATTACTTTTTTCTCCAGCCACGCTGCAAAGAAGTACATAATTGCAGCAATAAATCCTAATACAAAGACACCCATCATGACCAGATCCAGTTTGAATGTCTGACTTCCGTACAGTATCAGGTACCCGATTCCAGCTTTAGAAACCAGGAATTCACCTACAATAACCCCAATCCATGATAATCCGATGTTTACCTTTATGACGCTCATAATGCTCGGAATATTTGCCGGAATAATCACTTTCTTTAAAATCTGATACTTATTTGCTCCCATAGTCTTCAAAAGAACAATTTTATCATTTTCTACACTTGTAAATCCCGTATATAAAGTCATGGTTGTAACAACTACTGATATAGAAGCGGCAGTCACAACTATTCCCGAGAACCCCATTCCTGCCCATAATATGATAATAGGCGCCAGAGCAGTTTTTGGCAGACTGTTTAAAATAACAATGTACGGATCGGAAATTCTTGCCAGCTTTTCAAACCACCAAAGCAATACGGCAACTAAAAGTCCCACTATTGTGCCCACCAAAAAACCCGCTATTGTTTCGGTCGTTGACACATACAAATGTTTAAACAAGCTGCCGTCTTCCACAAATTTAACGATAAGACCAAATATTGCACCCGGACTGCTGGTTAAGAATGTATCTATAAAATCCGAACGTGCAGCCCATTCCCAAATGATAATAAAGATAACAAACACTAATATCTGCGTTGTTTTTATGAAACTTTTCTCTCTTTTTATTGATTTTAAATAATACTCGTGTTCTTTAGATATATTGACAGATGCACTGATTTTATTCTTCCTCCACATCCAAATCCCTCCATATTTGTCTGAAATATTCCCCGAGTTCTAAAGTATTCCGGCATTTCATAGGCGTTCTTTCACCCTGGCACTGGCTGAATGTAATGGCATATTCTTTTTTTATTTTAGCCGGCCTCTCGGTAAATACAATAACTCTGTCCGAAATGCTGACAGCTTCAGGAATATCATGCGTTACCAATATTGTTGTTATTTTTTCTCTCCTTAATATCTGACCTACTTCATTGCCGACAGACAGCCTTGTCTGATAATCCAATGCCGAAAATGGTTCATCCAAAAGAAGTAAATCCGGCTCTATTGCCAATGTGCGCACCAAAGCAGCTCTCTGCCTCATACCTCCCGAAAGCTGGCTCGGGTAATGGTTCCTGAAATTATACAGTCCGTACTTCTTTAACATACTCATAACTTTTTCCCTGTTTTCATCCGTATCCATGTGTTTTACTTCCAATCCCAAAAGACAGTTCTTAAATATATTTCTCCATTCATACAACTGATCCTTCTGAAACATGAAACCAATGCTGCCAGTATTCACTATGACCTCACCTTCGGATGGTTTTTCAAGACCGGCTATTAACGAAAGCACCGTGGACTTGCCTGAGCCTGACGGCCCTACAATAGAAACAATTTCTCCCTTTTTTACATTAAATGATAAATCTTCTATTGCTTTTGTTTCATTATTTATTGTATGAAATCTTTTAGAGATATTTTTCACTTCACAAATATATTCCATTTCCTACCTCCGCAGACGTTAGCTATATCATTATGTTATTCAATATTCTTAAATTAGTTAATGAATATTTAATTATAAAGAAACCTTTGACAGGCGTACCTGATAAAGGAAGTTATAACAATATTAAAAAATAACATAATAAATATAAAACGAATTTTACAAAGGTGGTGAAAAAATGATTATTATTGACAAACTTGTCAATAGACTGAAAATGAAAAACAACAAAAAGACAAATCCGGGCAATGTTTATATTCCTGATGACTTTGAAGTTGAAGAGCGTAAAAAAGACGTTGACGCCAATGAAAAGTAATATAATTTTTATATGACGGTCGGAAAAGCACAGTCAAGCATCTCAAATTTGTCTGACAAACATCTTACAAATTTGATGCNNCGTTTGAAAGAATTGGTCCAAGCTATAATGTGGCAGCATGTAGTCTCATTCGTTGTAATAAAGCATACAAAAAAATGAACCAAGATTAAACCTTAGCTCACATTGAACAAACAAATATATAATAAATAGAGGGGGAATTTTTACATGCCCATTATATATACAAACGCAACGATTATACAACAAGTTTTTTGTTAACAATTCGTAATAATTGCTTTTTCATGCAATTCGTAATGCTTTCCTTGTCCTTTTATTTCCCGTACTTTAAAAAACTGTGTCAAAATCTGATGTAATTCATAAAATGAGCTATGAATGTTAGCTTAGGCTAAAATTATTATTCTAAAATAATATTTATGACGAGGAGATTTATTATGAAGATTCTTACAGATGCAACTATAGGCGAATTTGTAGAAGTTAAAAAAAACAACGCTCAGAGCTCATTAAAGGAAAGGCTTCTGGCCTTAGGACTGACTAACGGAGCTACCATAGAAGTTTTAAGAAAAGGTCCTAAGAATAACCTCACTTTGTTTCGAATAAGAGGAGCCATGATCGCCCTCAGAAATGAAGAATCAAGGTTGATCGAAATCGTATAAAGGTGGTGGTATAATTGGCTCTTACGGCACAATCCGTTAAATTGGAATCAATGAAAGATGTTTTTAATATTTCCAGAACCGATGCTCAGCATGTCATTGCTCTTGCAGGAAATCCAAATACGGGAAAAAGCACGGTCTTTAATTACCTGACAGGCTTAAAGCAGCATACCGGCAACTGGCCGGGCAAGACAGTGGTTTCGGCAAGAGGTGAATACAACTATAATAAAGAAGAATATATAATTGTTGATCTTCCCGGATCTTACTCATTGTTTACAGCATCAAAAGACGAAGAAGTTTCAAAGGATTTCATATGTTACGGCGACTACGACGCCGTAGTGGTGGTTGCGGACGCCACATGCCTGGAAAGAAATCTTAATCTTGTTTTCCAGATATCTGAAATAACCGATAAAATAATATTATGCATAAACCTTATTGATGAAGCAAAAAAGAAAAATATAATTTTAAATAAGGAGGGGCTTGAAAAAGAATTAAACATTCCGATAGTTTTAACATCAGCGAGAAACGGAATCGGAATGGATGAACTAAAAAAAACAATTGAAGGAGTCGCACTGCATGATATTAAAACAACTCCCGGCACAGTGACATATGATGAAAAAATCGAACAAATGGTTTCGGAAATAATACCTTATTTAGAAAAAATGGGTGTATCAAATTTAAGATGGTCGGCACTGCGCCTGTTAGACAGCCCGTCCGGCATATTTTCTTACGGGAAAAACAATCAGCTGAGCGAAAGCCAAGCTGAATACTTAATTAATTTATTAAATCTTGAAACAGGCAACAAGATTACAAGAGAAAAAATTTCGGAACAGAATTATAACTATGCAAATTTTCTTAAACAAAAATATGTGACGGAAGATTTGACAAAAATAAACCGTGATAAAAAAATTGACGACATCATTACATCAAAGACTTTTGGTATACCGATTATGCTCCTGATGCTGGGGCTGATATTTTGGATTACCATTCAGGGCGCCAACATACCATCTCAGATTCTGAGCAATATATTATTCAGTTTCCAGTCAAAATTAATTGCTTGGTTTATTCAGTTTGGCGTTCCCAATTTCGTCACAGGTCTCATAGCAGAAGGAATGTACGGAACATTGGCATGGGTTGTATCGGTAATGCTTCCTCCCATGGCAATATTTTTTCCGTTGTTTTCTTTGCTGGAAGATTTGGGCTACCTGCCCAGAGTAGCATTTAACCTTGATCATTTGTTTAAAAAAGCATGTGCCCACGGAAAACAGTGCCTTTCAATGCGCATGGGTTTCGGGTGTAATGCGGCAGGCGTCATCGGGTGCAGGATAATTGACTCTCCCAGAGAACGACTTATAGCTATTATTACCAACAACTTTGTTCCATGCAACGGAAGGTTCCCGACCATAATAGCCATAGCATCGGCATTTTTTGCAATAACCTCCAGTTCCTTTGTGAACGGAATAGTTCCGTCAATATTTATAACATTGTTGGTGCTTCTGGGTGTCTGCATTACATTGCTGGTTTCATACGCATTGTCAAAAACCTTATTAAAGGGTCTGCCGTCAACTTTTACGCTTGAACTTCCTCCTTACAGAGTTCCGCAGATAGGAAGACTGCTTTATACCTCCCTCATCGACAGAACTATCTTCGTTTTGTCCAGAGCGGTTATGGTAGCGGCACCTGCAGGTATGGTTATATGGCTTTTGGCAAATATCTATATAGGCGATTCAAGCATACTTGTGCATGTTGCTGATTTTCTGAATCCCATCGCAGTGCTCATAGGACTCGACGGTTTCATTTTAACGGCATTTATCATAGGAATCCCCGCAAATGAAATTGTCATACCCGTCCTGCTCATGGCATACCTTTCTACGGGTACATTGACAGAGTTTGAAAGNNAGCAGCTCAGAACAATCCTTCAAAATAACGGCTGGACTCCCCTTACAGCTATAAATACCATGCTGTTCAGCCTGCTCCACTGGCCGTGCTCCACATCGCTGTGGACCATAAAAAAAGAAACAGGCAGCCTGAAATGGACCGCCGCAGCATTTCTAATCCCAACTGCAATCGCATTTTTTGTATGCTTTATTACGGCAGGAATATATAGATTGGTTTTTTAGAAACAAATAATCTAACCCAAATAATTATAACTTCTATATTCTAATCACGTCCGCCGGCTTAGCCGGCGGTTTGTTCTTGTCGTATGGCATTTCACTGGCTTAACACTGATTTTGTTTAAATAAATATAAATACCACTTTTAATTTACATTTATAATATAATTTATATATCCGATGATAGCTTAGCATAGAAGCAAACATCTTTATATTCATTTGCTAATTTTGTAAAATTTCTTAATATTCCTTCTAATTTAAACCCACATTTTTCAAGCACTCTACAAGAAGCACCATTATCTTTCATTACAATTGCTTCTACCCTTTCACACTTCAAATAACAAAAGGAATATTCTAATAAACTCCTTACAATTTCGGTTGCATAGCCTTTATTCCAATATTCAGGCAGTAAATTATATCCAACTGTACATCTATCCACGTTTTGATTATAAGATAATATGCCTGCTTCACCAATAAACGTTAAAGAATCCTTTAAAAAAATCGCATGGTGAATAAAATGCGTTTTCTTGTATTTATTTACATGTTCCTCTAAAGAAGCCACCGCATCTTCCAATTTTTTTATTGGATTAAAAGTTGAATACTTCCATACTTTTTCTTCTGATTTCAATTTATAAAAATCTATTAAATTAGATTTTGTATATTCTTTTAAGATTAAATTATCACTTTCTAAATACATTGCACTTCCCCCTGGCAACTATAAGAATTAAAATCTTACAATTCAGTATTTTTTGATAACTACATCTCATAATTTAATTATTTCCCTAACTATATTCGCTATAATATCAGAATATGTTGTTTTCTTTAAGGCTTTATCATCTTTATTATATCACTCCATGGCAATTTATGGAATAGTTTTATACATTACAGCTTGAATTTAATTAAAACTGAGCACCCCAAAAGATACTAAAACGGTCTTCTACTTTTAAAAAAATTCTGACAACTGCTTGTCAGAATTTTAATTTGATATAAAGTTTATATTAAGCAAAATATGTGATTTATTGATTTTCAGCAAAGTCCAGCATATCGTAAAACGTGTCAAACACAGGCACACCGCATTTAAGCAGCGTATCTTTACTCTGATGTCCTCTGGCTACAAGGACACAGTCCACATGCATGCGGGAAGCTGATTCGTAATCATGAATAGTATCGCCGATGAAAAGTGCATTCTCTGGTTTTTTCTTCTCCATCCACTCCTCTGCCATTTCGGCTTTGCTGATGGCATGAATGTTGTCGAGGCCCAATATTTCATCAAAATAATCAGATATACCAAGATCCTTGACCTGTCTTGTTAGCATCTTCTTTTCTGAAGCCGATAAAATTATCTGGCGGCAGTCCTCTTTTTTAAACTTATCCAAGGCATCCTCAATGCCGTCATTCAGTGTTGATTCCTTGGAAAATTTCAGATATTCCGTAACCCATTCAATTGCCATGGCATTGTAATCTTCTTTTTCAAAATCATGCCCCAGATTTTTTAAGTATTGAATAATAGGAAAGCAAAAACAGCTGCGATACTGCTCAACACTTTCTATCAAAGGCATATTTCTTCTGGACAGCAGAACATTTTCGCTTTTTATTCCGGCCGTGACATCATCCAGTATTGTACCGTTAAAATCCCAAATTATATGTGAATATTTCATAGTGTCCTCTTTCATTACAATTACAGGCGGTATAATAACCGCCTGCGATTTATTTGTTAATTATTTTTTCTACTCTTCTTCTTACTTTTTCTTCTCCCATAATCTGCTGCAATTCCCAAACATCCGGTGAAGATGCTCTTCCCACAATTGCAATTCTTATGACTGAACTTACATCTCCCACATGTCCCTTGTACATATCTGGATTCTTCTTGTAATCCTTAGGCTTTGCCGCATATCCGTTTTCCTGTGAAATCACCCTTATTTTTTCAAACCACTGGCTTTGGTCATCGCTGTGGTCATAGGTTCCCATATATGCTTTAAGAAGTTTTTTAGCTTCATCATCACTTATGTTTTCAGGATAGCCGTCAACAATTTTAAAATGTTCATCAAAGAAGTAGCTGATAAAGTCAAAGATTTGTTCACAGTACATTAAATCCTTGCGCGGTTTGTTGCCGTCTCTTCCCACAGATAACAGTTTTATTACCGATTCTTTATTGTTCTCCAGAATACCGGCAATTTCACTTCTGTGTTCTTTTGCCCACTTCAATAAAAACTCATATATTTCTTCTGCTGAAATTTTCAGCAATACATCCTTGCTTATGTTGTTTAATTTGTCCAAATCAAACAGCGCTCCCGAATTGCTCATTTTTTCAAGAGTAAACTTAAAGTCCTCTGCAAGAGTGTCCGGATTTTCTATCCTCCACTCTTCGTAGTTTGAATTTAAAATTGTAAGCAGGTATTCTCTTACCGCTGCCGGATGATATCCTAAATCCATGTAAAATCCAAGGCCAAGCTCCGGGTCTTTTCTTTTGGACAGCTTTCTCTTGGCTCCGTTGTCCATTTTCATGAGGTGCGCAGTGTGGCAGTAAACAGGAATTTCCCATCCGAGAATTTTAAATATCTCATAATGTATGGGAAGTGTTGAAAGCCATTCTTCTCCTCTTACCACGTGAGTAACTCTCATCAGATGGTCATCTACAACATGGGCAAAATGATATGTCGGAATTCCGTTGGCTTTTAAAATTACCACATCCTGATAGTTTTCATGGATTGTAAGTTTTCCTCTTATTGCATCATCTATTTCAAAAGTACCTTCTTCTGTTCCCATTGATTTAAATCTAATTACAAATTCCTCATTATTATCTAAATGAGCTTTTACTTCTTCCAGTGATAAATCTCTGTACTTTGCCCATTTGCCGTAGTATCCGGTATTAACACTTTCTTCGACCTGCTTTTTTCTTATTTCCTCAAGCTCTTCCTCTGTGCAAAAACAAGGGTACGCTCTTCCCTGCTCAACCAGGTATTTTGCAACACACTGATAAATCTTTCCGCGATTGCTCTGGTAATATGGTCCATAGCTACCTTTTTCCCCGTCAAGCAAAGCGCCTTCGTCAAAATTCAGGCCAAAGTATCTGAGAGATGAAATTATAGTTTCAACCGCTCCTTCAACCTTACGTTTTTCATCTGTGTCCTCAATGCGCAGGAAAAACACACCATTGCTCTGATGTGCCAGTCTCTCGTCAACAAATGCTCCGTACAGGTTACCCAGATGGATAAATCCTGTCGGGCTGGGACCCAGTCTCGTAACCTTTGCTCCCGGTTCCAGATTTCTTTTTGGAAAAACTTCTTCATAATAATCTACAGTTTCATTTATATGAGGAAACAAAATTTCAGCCAGTTTTTTATAATCCATTTCATCCTCCGTTATTCAAAATATACTTGTTCATTCAAGTTACATAATTAACTAATATGTTGTGTTTCACCTGTTGCTGTTTTTTCGGTCAAAATCAGCAACAGATTATAAAAAGACGGTATGTTTTAATAAACTAACCGTCCCTCATTAATTTTTGGTAACCCAATAGGGAATTTAACCCTGATTCTATTAAAGTTAATGCTATGGTTGTTAATTTAACTATAAGTATAATATATCATAGCCTTTTATGCAACATTTTTAAGAAATAAAAGTAACGTCAACCCTGTACAAGCATATAGTAAAGCATGCCATCCCAGTGGCGAATAATATAATACGTGTCAGAACAATAAATAACAGGGCAGCAAGCAGCACCTTTATAGGTAGTCTGACTGCCCTTACTTTATTATCTATAAAATAAAGATACCCCTGATGTAAAATCTGTTACACGGTAGGGGAAACGAAATCATATTTAGAAACCTCTGCCAGCTCATATCAGGTGATCTGTGATAACAGTATTTGCCGCTGTAGTCTTGATGTTTGGTTTACCCTCATTTATTGTAGATAATTTTCTTTTTTTATAATCAATTTTTAAAATTATGGAAATTCAAAACCTCTCTTTTTGTTGACATTATTTTTCAATTACGTTATAATTAATTTACTTAAACTTCGCACATAAATAAAATAATATGAACCTTGGAAATTCAATATTTAACAAAAT
>DMJQ01000035.1:28385-28681 GCA_003457065.1 Clostridiales bacterium | reverse complement strand
TGATGCAATAATAAGTGATGAATTAAATCATGCCAGCATCATTGACGGTGTGAGACTTGCCAAGGCAAAGAAATACAGATATAAAAACAATGACATGGCATCACTGGAAGAAAAGCTGATTCAGGCAGACAAAGATGGTGCGAAAATAAAAGTAATCGCAACCGACGGTGTGTTTTCAATGGACGGAATAATTGCAGACTTAAAAGGAATCTGCGACCTGGCAGATAAATACAATGCGCTTGTAATGGTGGATGACAGCCATGCGGTTGGATTTGTGGGAAAGACAGGCAGAGGCG
>DMJQ01000035.1:0-28327 GCA_003457065.1 Clostridiales bacterium | reverse complement strand
GGCGGCGCCAGCGGCGGATATACAAGCGGAAGAAAAGAAATAATCGATCTGCTGAGACAGCGTTCAAGACCGTATTTATTCTCTAACAAACTGGCTCCGGCAATTGCGGGCGCATCTCTGAAAGTGCTCGAAATGCTGGAGGAAAGTACAAAATACAGAGATAAGCTTGATGAAAACACAAAATATTTCAGACAGGAAATTAAAAAAATCGGGCTGCCTATCATAGAAAGCGAGCATCCCATAGTTCCAATAATGCTGGGAGATGCGGTATTATCGCAAAAAATGGCGGAAAAACTGCTGGAAAAGGGAGTATATGTAATAGGTTTTTACTTCCCTGTGGTACCGAAAGGAAAAGCAAGAATAAGAACGCAGATATCTGCGGCTCACTCGAAAGAAGATTTGGATTTCGCAATAAAAGCATTTAAAGAAACAAAGGAAGAACTTGGAATTTAATTGCCTGGGAAATAATTTGACGAAATTTATATAAAAGTATTAAACGATGTAAATAAGATTAAAAACCGTGTCTTTTTAAAAATATGAAGAAGCGGTTTTTAATCATATATAATTGTCTCATGTATATACTTGAAAAAAGCAGCATTAAGGTATATACTGTTTTTACCAATTATAAATTAAGGAGGGAGCAAAGTGCAAAAAAAAGACATCAAATGGTCTGAACTTGGTTTCGGCTACATTAAGACAGACAAAAGATACATATCACACTGGAAAGACGGAAAATGGGATGACGGTCAGCTTGTTGAAGACAACAAAATATCAATAAGTGAAGGTTCCACGTGCCTGCATTACGGACAAGAGTGCTTTGAGGGCTTAAAAGCTTACAGCAACAAAGATGGAGGAATTCAGCTTTTCAGACCCGATGAAAACGCTAAACGAATGCAAAAAAGCTGTGAACAGTTAATGATGCCTGAAGTGCCTGTTGAAAAGTTTGTTGATGCCTGCATGCAGGTTGTTAAGGCTAATNNGCCATATGGCTCGGGAGCTACATTTTATTTAAGGCCGTTTGTAATCGGTGTAGGAGATAATGTGGGAGTAAGACCTGCGTCAGAATACATATTCTGCATATTCGGAACACCCGTTGGACCTTATTTTAAAGGTGGAATGAATCCGGTTAACTTTGTTACAACTGATCAGGACAGAGCTGCTCCTCACGGAACCGGAAAAATTAAAGTCGGCGGAAATTATGCGGCAAGTCTGTATTCGCATCATGAAGCCGTAAAAAGAGGATTTGCGGATTGTATTTATCTTGATCCAGCAACTCATACCAAGGTAGATGAAGTCGGAGCCGCGAACTTCTTCGGAATTACTAAAGATGACAAATTCATAACGCCGAAATCTTCTTCAATACTTCCAAGTATCACAAGAATTTCGCTGATGCAGGTTGCACATGATTACCTTGGATTGGAAGCAATCGAAACAGACGTTTACATAGATAAATTAGATATATTCAAAGAAGCAGGTGCCTGCGGGACAGCCGCGGTTATATCTCCAATCGGCGGAATTGAGCATAACGTAAAAATGCATGTGTTCTACAGCGAAACTGAAGTAGGACCTGTAACAAAGAAATTATATGATACATTGTACGGAATCCAGATAGGCGATGTGAAAGCTCCAGAAGGATGGATTTATAAGGTTCTGTAAAATATCAGCAGAGCAAATGATAAAATGAAGGACGCATATGCGTCCTTTTCCTATTGCGTCAGAGCTGTTGTTTGCCGAGAATGCTTATTGTCACAAAAGGTGTTGAATTTAAAAAAATTTAGGTTATAATATAATAAGTATATGTATAGAGTAGGTGTAAAAATGGATAAGGAAATATTGGTAACAGAGGAAGGTTACAAGGAACTTGTTGATGAACTTGAATACAGAAAAACAAAATTAAGATATGAGATTTCCGAAAGAATAAAGGGAGCGCTGAAGGAAGGCGATCTGAGCGAAAATGCTGAATATCACGAATCAAAAGAAGAACAGAATAAAAATGAATCAAGAATAATTGTCCTTGAGTATACGATAAAGCACGCAAAAGTCGTTAAGCATAATGAAAAAAACAAAGATATCGTTCAGATAGGCAGTAAGGTAAAATTAAAAGATATTGAATTTGATGAAATTCTGGAATATTATATTGTGGGTGCCACGGAGGCAGACCCGGTTGCCGGAAAAATATCGAATTTATCTCCGCTTGGCTCAGAACTTCTTGGCAAGAAAAAAGGAACAAAGATTAAAGTTGATTCACCCGGCGGCATTGTGGAATACGAAATACTTGAAGTGAATTAAAGAAAGATTAAGCTTTGTGATTTATAATTACAAAGCTTATATTATGTATACCATAATCAGATTTTCAGGTAATTTGAAAAAGTGCTGCAGACAACAGCACACAAACGTATATTTTGTATGGACCGCAGAGCGGGCAAATTGAATGTTCACGTGCGATTAAATAAAACTTGAAGAATTTGCTGATTAATTGTATAATAGCTTGAATGTATATGTGACAGTATCTGATATTACGGGAAAACCCGTCTGTATACATGCAGCGGTTTCCTTGTATTTCATGGACTCATGAAACAAAAGACAACTGTAATGCATCTATATAACAATTTCTGATATTTTACGGAAAATTCATCCGTGAAATGTGAGACATTGTAAGAAAAGGGGACAAAATGAGTGATATAGTAAAAAAAGAGGTTAAAAAAACCAGCATCGGTGGTCAGGCATTAATTGAAGGGATCATGATGAAAGGTCCTGATAAAATTGCGACAGCAGTCAGAAAGCCGGATGGTGAAATTGAAATAAAAGAAAGTGAAATCAAGCAGCTGTTTAAACATAAATTTTTCAAACTGCCGTTGATAAGAGGCAGTTTCGTACTTATTGATTCTCTGGTAACCGGAGTGAAAGAGCTCATGTTTTCGGCTGAGTTTTACGGAGAGGATTATGAGGAGGACGCTCTTGACAGATTCCTCAAGAAAGTGTTCAAGGACAAAGCCGATACGGCAATAATATATGCTTCGGTGATTGTGGCACTTTTATTTTCCATCGGAATATTTATTTTAGGGCCTACGCTGCTTACCAGTGCTTTGAAAAATGTAGTAAAGAGCACGCTGCTTTTGAACCTTATTGAAGGTGTCATAAGAGTGGTGCTGTTTGTTGGATATGTGTACATTGTATCTAAACTGAATGATATAAAAAGAGTGTTCATGTATCACGGAGCCGAGCATAAAACAATATACTGCTATGAGTACGGTGAGGAACTGACGGTGGAAAATGTAAGAAAATATTCGACTCTTCATCCAAGATGCGGAACCAGCTTCATGATCAATGTAATGATAATAAGTATTCTTGTGTTTTCATTTTTCGGATGGCCAAATCCGGTTATGAGACTTGTTATAAGACTTGCAATGCTTCCGGTCATTGCCGGAATTTCATATGAACTGAACAGATATGTGGGAAAATGCGACGGCGAAAATATATTTACTAAGATAGTAACTTATCCGGGATTCCAAATCCAAAAAATTACTACAAGCGAACCGGATGACTCCATGATAGAAGTGGCAATAGCTGCCATGGAAAGAGTTATTCCTCAAAACGGAGAAGATGATACATGGTAACAATTGAAAGATTGTTGAAAGAAGGAACAGAAATTATCAGGCAAAGGGAATATAATAATCCCTTTCTTGATGTGCAGTTAATACTGTGTTACCTGCTTCAAAAAGATAAGGTTTATCTGTACCTGCACAAAAAAGATGAAGTAGGCGATGAAACGGCAGAAAGATTTTATGTGATGGCAGAAAAGAGAAATGAAGGCTATCCGCTGCAGTACATGATTAATTCACAGGAGTTTATGGGCCTGGATTTTTATGTGCGTGAAGGTGTTCTTGTTCCCAGACCTGATACCGAGACACTGGTTGAAAATATTATAGAAATTGTAAATAAAAGTCCGTTAAAAAACGAAACTATCAGTATACTCGATATTGGAACAGGAAGCGGAGCAATCGCTGTGAGCCTGGGATATTACTTGAAGAATTCAGAGGTTACCGCAATGGATATAGATGATACCGCATTGGAAACAACAGGAATAAACATAAGAAAACATGGGTTGCAAAATGTGACGACTCTTAAGGGTGATATATTTAATTATGACTTTGCCGATAAAAAATTTAATATAGTTGTTTCAAATCCTCCGTATATTGAAAGAGATATAATAGGTGATCTGCCTGTTGAAGTTTCGGTGTATGAGCCAAGGCTGGCACTTGACGGAGGAGCTGACGGTCTGGATTATTACAGGCGCATAGTCAGAGTATTTGAAAAAATACACAGAGAGCCTGCAATGCTTTCTGTTGAAATAGGCTATGACCAGAGGACAGCGGTTACTGAAATATTTAATGCTGTCAATATATTTAAAACAATTGAATGTGAAAATGATTTAGGAGGAAAAGACAGGGTTGTGACCGGATTCTTGTAGCGCAGAACGATAGATGAGCAATGGAAAATCAGTAATAGGCAATTGAAGAACGATGTATGTGACGGATAAAGCGGTGATAATTTAAATTGTGCCGTAAATCATTCTCATATGTTCTGTCAGTTGTTCATTTAATCGTTAAAATAGGAGAGGTAGAATGTTAGAAAAATTAGATGCTATAAAAGATAAATATATAGAGCTGAGCGAAAAAATTTCAGACCCTGAAATATTAAGCGATTCGCATAAACTTCAGAAATTAATGAAGGAGCAGGCTCAGCTTGAACCGATAGTTTTAAAATACAATGAATACATGGATGTTGTGACTCAGCTTGAAGATTCAAAGGAAATGCTGAATGAAAAGTTGGATGATGACTTCAAGGAAATGGTAAAGGAAGAGGTCAAGGAACTGACTGCCAAGGAAGAAGAGTTGAGTCAGGAGATAAAAATACTCCTTCTGCCGAAGGATCCCAATGACGATAAAGACGTTATAGTTGAAATCAGAGCAGGTGTAGGCGGTGATGAGGCAGGATTGTTTGCCGGAGACTTATTGAGAATGTATCTGAGATACGCCGAAAGACAGGGATGGAAGACGGAATTTATTTCTGTCAATGAGCAGGGGATAGGCGGCTACAAGGAAGTTATATTTTCGATAAAAGGAAAGGGCGCTTATTCCAAGCTTAAGTATGAAAGCGGCGGACACAGGGTTCAGCGTGTTCCTGACACTGAATCAAGCGGACGTATTCACACTTCGTCTGCAACGGTTGCGGTGCTTCCGGAAGTTGATGACATAGACATTGAGATAAATCCAAATGATGTAAGGGTTGACGTGTTCCGTTCATCGGGAAACGGCGGGCAGTGTGTAAATACCACTGACTCAGCCGTAAGGCTTACACATATACCGACAGGTNNTTTCATGTCAGGATGAAAAATCACAGTTGAAAAATAAAGACAAAGCTTTCAAAGTGCTGAAAGCGAGACTTTATGACAAATATCAGCAGGAGCAGAATGCCGAGCTTGCCGAAGCAAGAAAAAGCCAGGTAGGTACGGGAGACAGAAGTGAAAGGATAAGAACTTACAACTTCCCTCAGAGTAGGGTGACAGATCACAGAATAGGCATGACTATTTATAAACTGGATGCATTCCTTGACGGGGATATCGGTGAAATGATAGAAGCTCTTTTAACCAACGACCAGGCTGAAAAGCTGAAGGAAATTTCAGAATGATTAAGGCGGAACGAATACTCGTTCCGTATTCTATATTAATAAATATTATTCAGTCGGCAGGAAGATAAGTATCTGCACCTGCTGCCTGAATGACAATGGTCAAGATTATGAAAGAGGTAGATTATGAGAATAGATAAATATTTAAAAAATGCGCGCATTATAAAAAGAAGGATTGTAGCAAAAGAAGCGTGCGAGCAGGGAAGGGTGCTTGTTAACGGAAAGGCTGCCAAGCCGGGTACAGAAGTGGACACAGGCGATGAAATAGAAATAATTTTCGGTACCAAGCCCATGAAAATAAAGGTTGAACGTGTTCTTGAACATGTCATGAAAGATGATTACAAAGAAATGTACAGCATAATCAACAATTAGATTGTGATTGAAAAGGATGTCCTTTGAAATCAGGACGCCGACTATCATGAATGAGGAGGTGAAAATGGGCATAAAATAGTGCCCATTGCAAAATGATTATACTTTTTTTATCTTTGCTTGCAGGCCTAACACTTAATGTAATTGCATTATTTGTTGAAACAAATATAGTATTCAGGCTTGCTGTCGTAGTTGTTTCTGCTATTGCCTTAGCTTCGGCATACAAAGTTTACAGGAAAAAGTAAGCTTTGGACAAACGCAGTCAGATATTATTACATAAAAATCCGACGTGTTGTGCCCTGTACAACAATCACAGGCAGCTTATGTGCCAATTTATTTATCAAATATAAAATTAATGATTAAAACAAAGTGACATGGGTATATATAAATTGTTGAGTGTTGGTAATATTTAATAAGAATTAATTTATCAGCAACGAGGTCGTTCAGTCATGCGTAGCATGAATGATATATTCACGGCATATCCTGTAAGGATAAATAAATAAGAGAGGTGTACAATGGAATTAAAAGGAAGTAAAACAGAACAAAATTTGATGACTGCATTTGCAGGCGAATCACAGGCACATGTAAAATATACGTATTATCAAAATCAGGCAAAAAAAGACGGCTATGTGCAGATAAGCAAATATTTCGAGGAAACTGCCAGAAATGAAAGAGAACACGCAAAAATCTGGTTCAAGCTTTTACATGACGGAATCGGCGAAACTACGTTAAACCTGGAAGATGCAGCAGCCGGCGAGCATTACGAATGGACAGATATGTATGCAAACTTTGCTAAAGAAGCAAAAAAAGAAGGATTTGATAAAATTGCATATTTATTTGAAGGCGTTGCTAAAATAGAAAAAGGCCACGAAGAAAGGTATCTGGCACTTCTTGACAACATTAAGACGGGCAAGGTATTTAAGAGAGAAGGAGAAGTTGTATGGATATGCGATAACTGCGGCCATGTTCATTATGGTCCGGAAGCACCGAAAGTATGTCCGATCTGCGCTCATCCGCAGGCACACTTCCAACTGTATACAAAGGCATATTAATACAATAAGTAATTAATAATAAATAATTAGAAAATGCAAAAAAAGCTGTCGGCTTAACCGACAGCTTTTTTTTCAAACAGCTCTTGATATGCGTCGTTTTTATGATATAATAAACAGGATAATGTATAAAAATAGATTGATAACATAAATTAGAAGGAAGGGACTTTAATGACAAACTTGTGGAGTGGAAGATTTGAAAAGGGTCTGGATGAAATTGTTGAAGAGTTTAACGCATCTATATTTTTTGACAAGAGATTGTATGACTGCGATATTGAAGGCAGCATAGCTCATGTGACGATGCTTTGTGAACAGGGTATAGTTACTGAGGAAGAAAAAGAAAAAATTGTACGGGAATTGAAAAATATAAAATCAGAAATCGAAAGAGGTGAAATAGAATTCGACGTACGTGATGAAGACATACATATGGCGGTAGAGAGTATATTGATAAAGAGGCTTGGAGATACGGGCAAGAAACTTCATACGGCGAGGAGCAGAAATGATCAGGTTGCAGTTGACACAAGGCTATATGTCAAGAATGAGATTGAGAAAGTAATCGAAAACTTAAAATTTCTGGAGCAGAATCTTCTGAAAAAGGCAGATAAGTATTACGACAAAATCATGGTGGGTTTTACTCATATGCAGCACGCACAGCCGGTTACCGTTGGATTTCATTTGATGGCATATTTCCAGATGTTTAAAAGAGATATGGAAAGATTCATCGATTCATATGAGAGAACCGATTATAATCCGTTGGGCTCATGCGCTCTGGCAGGAACAACAATACCCATAGACAGGCATAGGACGGCAGAATTGCTTGGATTTAAGAATGTCACCGAAAATGCTATGGATTCTGTGAGCGACAGAGACTATATTTTAGAATTTATGAGCGTTGCTTCAATCTGCATGATGCACATAAGTCGCCTTGCCGAGGAATTTGTGTACTGGAATTCCCAGGAGTTCTGTTACATTTCAATCGATGACAGCTTCTGCACAGGTTCAAGCATCATGCCTCAGAAAAAGAATCCGGACATGGCAGAGCTTCTAAGAGGAAAGTCCGGAAGAGTTTACGGAAACTTATTTCAGCTTCTGACTGTCATGAAGGGCACTCCTCTTGCATACAACAAGGACTTCCAGGAGGACAAGGAAGGACTGTTTGACACGGCGGACACCCTCAGGAAAAGTCTGCTGATTTTGGCGAGGATGATGGAGAAAACAGAATTTAATATGGAAAACATTCAAAGGCACTCAAAAAGAGGTTTTTTAAATGCGACAGATGTAGCGGAACATTTCGTCAAGAATAATATACCATTCAGAGAGGCGCATGAAATTACCGGCAGAATGGTAAAATACTGCGAGGACCACAACAAAGATTTCAGTGATTTAACAGAAGATGAATTAATATCGATGGATAAAAGGCTGAGCCTGAAGCTGCTGCCCGGCTTGAGCATGGAAGGATGTGTTGGAGGAAGGGTGTCATTTGGAGGAACTGCTCCATCAGAAGTTAAGAGACAGATAAGCGTCGGAAAGAAGTGGCTTGAATCAGTTGCAGCTATTTAAGAAAGGTGATAAAAGTAATATTTGAATATTGTCAGCATAATAATAATGGCCTGCAAATAGGAAGACTTTTACAAAGAGATGAGGTATAATAATATACATTTGTATAATAATGCATAATGATGTCAAAAAACCACGAAAGATGTGAAAAAACTGCTTGTAATTTGGATAAAAATATGCTAACATGATTAAAAATTTATTTGCATTATTAATAGATTGTTGCCCGTATCAATATTTATAAATTAATAGGACTAACATATTTATTAAGATCAAGAGGACTAACATGATTACAGAAAAAAAGAAAAAGGGCAAGGTACCTCACACCTATGTAATTTTGTTTGCAATGATTATTCTGATGGCATTGCTTACTTATGGAATACCTGCCGGACAGTATCAGAAAGTTGAAATTGAAACCGAGTCGGGAACAAGAACGGTTGTTGACCCAAATTCGTTTGCACCGGCAGAGGCAAACCCGGCAAATATTTTCGACATACTTAAGGCATTTCCTGAAGGACTTGCAGCTGCTCAGAGCATAGTGTTTTTTATTTTTATTGTTGGAGGTTCATTCAATATTGTAAACCAGACAGGTGCCATAGAGGCAGGAATAAGCAAGATTGCTTTAGGCTTAAACGGCATGGAAGCTCTTATGATTCCCATTATCGTAATTGTATTTTCTATAGGCGGAGCTACCATTGGCATGGCTGAAGAAGCAATAGTTTTCGTTCCTATCGGCATTGCTCTTTCAAGAGCTCTCGGATATGATGCCGTTGTTGGTACGGCTGCGGTAACGCTGGGAGCTGCCGCAGGATTCACATCGGGACTAATAAATCCGTTTACGGTGGGAGTTGCGCAGGGCATAGCCGGACTGCCGATGTTTTCAGGAATACTGCTGAGATTCATTGTATGGGTATGCACACTGATTTTAGTAATTGTTTATATCAGCAGATATGCTAAAAAGGTTAAAGAAAATCCCGCTAACAGCATAGTTTATGATCTTGAGAAGCAGGAGAAGGATCAGGCAATAGATCTCAGCAGCATAAGGAAGATGGGAAAAAGAGATATTCTCGTGCTTTTAGTGTTTGCGGCAGGAATGATTACTTTGGTTTACGGTGTGTTTAAATATGAGTGGTACATTACAGAAATCGCCGCAATATTCCTTGCCATAGGAATTTTGTCCGGTATTGTATCGGGCATGAAATTAGATGACGTAGCAAAACATTTTATTGCCGGTGCCAAGGATATGACTATGGGTGCACTTGTAGTAGGGCTGGCAAGAGGAATTCTTGTGATAATGGAAGGAAGTCTGNNGGGTGTAAATTCGTAGTTCCATTGATGATACTCTGGACATTGCTGGGCTGTATATTCATGGTGATTGCGGTTACAGTTAACTACGGACCGTTCTAAACAAATTGACAAACTGATAATATAAAAAAAGACTGTTGTGTTGCGACAGCCTTTTTTAATTGAGATAATTTCTTTATTTTTCCGTGTGGTCAAATTCATATTTTATTTTTTCATACAGCTTTGGATTTTGCATTACTTCTGTTGCGGTCAGAACCAGTGCGGCAATTGTGTTTTTCATCTGCCTTTTAGCATAATCGGTTAGTGTACAGCTTGCCATTTCTCTTGTGTGGCCGGCAATGTTCTTATCGTTTGTAATGTCAAAATACGGATGAATTGCGGGACAAACCTGGCTTACCTGACCTGCATCGATGGAGCCTGAACTCTTTGGAGGCTCACTCATTTTAATTCCGGCAACCTCATAAATTTTTTCGCCGAACACATCCGACAATGTTTCATTGGTAACCATGTTGTCGTAACTGAATTCGTACTTGCTTATTTTTAATTCGGTTCCCGTTGCGAGAGCAGCACCTCTGGCGCAGTTCTTAATTTTTTCCAGCAGTTCAAGATTGTATGTTTTGGAAGTGGAGCGCACGTAGAACTGGCATTTTGCATAATCCGGAACAATGTTTGCTGCTCTTCCTCCGTCCATGATCACGCCGTGAACTCTTGAATCGCTTTTTATATGTTCTCTCAGCGCATTTATGCTGTTGAATGTCTGAATGGCAGCATCCAAAGCGTTCACGCCTTTTTCCGGTGATGCGGCAGCATGAGCTGTTTTGCCGTAAAATTCAAATTGTACAGGTTCAAGTGCGAGTGAAGAACCGCTTCTTGTGTATTCACTTCCAGGATGAGCCATCATGGCAATGTCCACATTGTCAAATTCATGATTTTTAACATATGTGACTTTGGCTCCGCTTGTTTCTTCCGCGGGAGTTCCGAAAACAATCACTGTGCCGCCTATTTCATCAATTATCTGTTTTAATATGATACCGGCTCCGGTGCTTACAGTTCCCAGCAGGTTGTGTCCGCAGCCATGTCCGATTTCCGGCAGTGCGTCGTATTCCGCCATATATGCTACCGTCAATCCGGGTTTATTACTTTTGTATTCGGCCTTAAAGCCAGTTTCAACTCCCGAAAAGTTAGTCTGTACATTGAAACCGTATTTCTTAAGAAGGTCTGTATGCAGCTTGCATGCTTTAAATTCTTCATAACCAAGTTCGGGATTTTTGTAAATTTCCAGGCTTAACTCATTAAGCTCTGGAGTAAGAGCGTTAATCAGTTCAATAACTTTATCTTTCATGGTTCCTCCTCAAAATAGAGATATGATATAAATAAATAATAATATTTATACAATATTATTATTATATTAGCATTATTGATAAACCATGTCAATTTATATTAAAAGCAGACGGCAAATTATTTTTTACAACTGCAATTGCAGGCTTAAAAGAAAAATATATCTTTAAAAAATATTGAAGTGATGTTACAATATAGACAGATGATTTAGAAAGGGTGAAATAATGGAATATCAATCAAAAATTAGTAAATTGTATGAGGATATGATTTCTGTTTCAAGAGGTAATGTTCTCAAAGACGAGCCTTTAAAAAATCACACTTATTTTAAAATCGGCGGTCCCGCAGACATGTTTTCGGAGANNGTAAAGCTGATAAAAAAACACGGAGCAGACTGCTTTGTGATAGGCAACGGAACGAATCTACTCGTTTCTGATGATGGGTTCAGGGGAGCGATAGTAAAACCCGGAGATAAGTTTAATTTCATCGAAAAAAATGAAAATAAAATAACTGCAGGGTCGGGAGTTCTTCTGTCGGTACTGGCGAAATACCTTGCAAGGGAAGGTCTTGCCGGATTTGAATTTGCCAGCGGAATTCCGGGATATCTGGGTGGTGCCGTATACATGAATGCAGGAGCCTATAGCGGTGAGATGAAGCAGGTTGTGAAAAAGGTGAAATGCATGGATTTTGACGGCAACATTCATGAGTTTTCCAATGAAGAAATGGAATTTTCATACAGACACACAAGGATTTCCGATTCAGAGTACATTGTTGTTGAAGCCGAACTTGAACTGCCATACGGTGACAAGGATGAGATTATGGCGGTCATAAAAGACCTTAATGAAAAAAGAACTACCAAGCAGCCGCTCAATCTGCCAAGTGCAGGAAGTACGTTTAAAAGACCGGAACATGGATATGCGTCAAAGCTTATAGAAGATGCGGGCTTAAAGGGGCTCAGGTATAAAGGAGCCATGGTTTCAGACAAACACAGCGGTTTCATAGTAAATTACGACAATGCATGCTGCGAAGATGTTCTGGAACTTATGCGCATTGTTATAAGTACGGTTTACGATAAATTCGGCATAACTCTGGAGCCGGAAATAAAAATAATCGGAACGGGATTGTAGCGATAAAACAGTAAAACATCAAAACAGATAGATGAGATAAATGACATAAAATAAATATAGATAATAGATAAGATAAATAAGACAGGTAAGCAATGGAAGCAGCGAAGGTGGAGGCATAAAACCCATTGTTCAGTCAAGTAAGGTGGTTGTTCATGAAGACAAAAGCTGATTACCATATACATTCGACCTATTCCAGACGCAATCACGGAAAGTCGACGATTGAGGAAATTGTTCAAAGAGCCGCAGAACTGGGGCTGGAGGAAATTGCTATAACGGATCACGGCCCCGGACACTGGCTGTTTGGAATGCAGGAACATAAAATTAAAGAAGCAAAAGATAAAGTAGTTGAAATGAGAAAAAAATACCCCATGATAAAGATATTGTTTGGGGTTGAGGCAAATATACTGGATTATGACGGAACCACGGATATAACAGGCGAATTACTGAAATACTGTGATATTTTCCTGTGCGGATACCATATTGGTGCTCTGTTTTCCTCTGTCGGGGATGCATGGAATTTTACCGCAATGAATAAATTAGGCAGGACAAATGAAAAAATATTTGAAAAAATGAAAGCAAAAAATACTGAAGCTGTGGTAAATGCAATGAATAAATATAAGATAAATATTCTGACGCATCCGGGAGATAAAATACCTCTTGACATGGATCTCGTAGCGAAGGCTGCGGAAAAAACAGGAACAATCCTGGAAATCAACAACAGCCACAGCCATTTAAATACCGAAGAAATAAAAATTGCCTCAAAATATAATGTGAAGTTCGTTATAAACAGCGATGCTCACATGAAGGATAAAATAGGCGGCTGTGAAAGAGGATTAGAGGCGGCTATGGATGCCGGCCTGGATTTAAGCCGCATAATAAATTTAAAATAGAAAGTGGGGAGAATATGGAGTTTGTTATTATAACTGGAATGTCCGGCGCAGGTAAAAGCCAGGCAATAAAAATCTTAGAAGACATTAATTATTACTGCATGGATAATATGCCTCCGGCTCTCCTTCCTAATTTCGCGGAACTTTGTAAAAGTTCGTCAAAAGAAGTTAATAAGGTTGCAGTTGTTGCGGATATCAGAGGCGGGATTTTTTTTAAAGACCTGTTCATCAGTCTGAATGAATTGAGGAATAAGGGCATACAGTACCGCATATTGTTTCTTGATGCATCTGATGAAGAACTTGTAAAAAGATACAAGGAGCAGAGAAGGCCGCACCCGTTAAGCACAACGGGAACCATAGTTGATGGAATTCATGATGAAAGAATAAGTCTGGAAGAGGTTAAAAAACGCTCGGACTATATTGTCGATACAACAAATATGAAGCTCGGCAGGCTCAAGGAAGAACTTCTGAATATATTTGTCAAAGGAAGCATCACGTATAATCTGAATATTACGGTGATGTCCTTTGGATATAAATACGGACTGCCGCAGGATTCGGATCTGGTATTTGACGTTAGATTCCTGCCAAATCCGTTTTATATTGAAGCACTGAAAAATTTCACGGGAAATGACAAGAACGTGCAGGATTATGTGATGAGCTTTGATGTTACAAAGATATTTATTGACAAGCTCAAGGATATGCTGTTGTTTCTTATGCCTTTCTATATAAAAGAAGGAAAATCAAATTTAGTTATATCCATCGGATGTACGGGAGGGAAGCATCGCTCTGTAACAATCGCAAACAGGATTGCATCAATGCTGACTGCAGAAAATTACAGAGTTCTTAAAATCCACAGAGATGTAGAGAAATAAGAGAGGTAGCTATGAAAATAGTGGTTTTTGGAGGAGGAACCGGGTTATCAATACTTTTGAGGGGCCTTAAAAAATATACCGGCGATATATCTGCGGTTGTAACCGTAGCTGATAACGGAGGAGGCTCCGGAGTGCTGAGAGAAGACCTGGGAATGCTTCCTCCCGGTGATATGCGAAACTGCATTATTGCACTGTCAGACATTGAGCCCACAATGGTGAGACTTATGCAGCACCGCTTCAAGGACGGCTATCTGAAGGGGCAGAGTTTCGGAAATCTTCTTATAGCTGCGATGTACGAAATTTTCGGGGATTACGAGCATGCCTTGAAAGAAATAGGAAGCATATTCAGATTGTCGGGAAAGGTGCTGCCCATGACTTTGCAGGATGCTCAGCTCAAGGCTTATCTGGATGACGGAGAATGTATACTGGGAGAAAAAGACATACCCGAATTTGTTAATAAATCAGGATGCAAAATAGACAGGGTTTCGCTTGTGCCGGATATGTGCATGCCGCTGGAGGAAACCGTAAGAGATTTAAATGAAGCCGATATTATTGTCTTAGGTCCGGGCAGTCTTTACACAAGCGTAATTCCCAATATTCTGGTTTATAATATTCCGAAGCTCATATTCGAATCAAAAGCGACGGTGTTTTATATCTGCAATCTGATGACACAGCCGGGAGAAACGGACAATTACAATGTATACGACCATGTGAATGCCATTATTAAGCACAGCAGCAGGTATTTAATAGATTATGTGATTGTAAATGATGAACTCATATCTGAAAGCCAGATTCAAAATTATAAATTCAAGGGAGCCAAGCAGGTTGTCATAGACGAGGAACAGATAAAGAAACTTGAGGAAATGAACATTAAAGTAATAAGCAGCAATTTTGTGGAGATAAGGAAGAATTATATACGGCACAATTCAGATAAAATCGGACAATTGCTGTTTAATTATGTAAAGGATAAAAATAAAGCCTAAGGAAGTGATCCTATGGAAAATATACAATTAGACAAAAGTCAGCTTGGAATAGTTGACGGAATGATAGACTGGGTTAGGGTTGTAGATAAAAATAACACGGTCCTGTATGCAAACAAAAAAATGAAAGAAGATTTGGGAGACATAGTTGGCAGAAGATGCTACGAGGTTTTCTGCATCGACAAAAACTGTGACTGTTGCATATCCAAATCAACAATAGCGAATGGTTCCATCATGAAGAAGGAAGCATCGATAGGCGACAGAACATTCATGGTTATTTCATCGCCCATGTGGGACAAGGCAGGAAAGACAATCTGTTCTGTCGAAGTTTTCAGAGACATTACGAAGGAAAAAGATTTAGCAAAGAAAATAAAAGAAAAAAATAGAAAAATGAGCGACGACATAAAGTTTGCAAGAAACATGCAAATAAGGATGCTGCCTCCAAAGGGCATGTACAACGGTTTAAGCATCGATTATCTGTATGAATCCTCGGAGTCCTTAAGCGGAGATTTTTTTGATGTGTTTAAAATTGATGAAGAAAATACAGGTGTGTATATCTGCGATGTTGTGGGACATGGTGTTACCGCATCGCTTTTGACCGTGTTTGTGCGCCAGTCCTTAAGAACAATTGCAAAAGGAACCATGAGCCTGAACAAGATAATGAAGGAACTTCACAAGACATTTCTTGCTTTAAATCTTGATTATGATAAATACTTTTCGGTTTTTCTGGGCGTGTATAACAAAACAACTCATGAATTCAGCTATGTGAACGCAGGGCACAATTCCGAGCCGATATTGCTCAGAAAAGACGGAGATATTTCTCTGCTTAACTCCAAAGGCTACCCAATTGCCAATATATTTGACAATGTAAAGTATGATGTAAGCATGCTGAATTTAAACATCGGGGACAAACTGTTTCTGTATACGGACGGCATAACGGAAGCCAAAAATGAAGCGAATCAGCAATACGGAACAGATAGTCTCATAAATGCCATTCAGATGGAAGGAAACATACTGAACAATCTTAAGACATCCATTAATGAATACTGTAAAATTCACAAGGATGATTATGCCGTGCTTATGGTGGAAATAATATAAACAGTTGTTCAAAGCAATAGAAATTATGTACCATAAGTATTCGCTTTATTCTCAATCATCGAAAGGGGTTTGCAATGAAGGATATTGTTCTGGATTTAAACGGAAGCTTTATAAATGAAGGTGAAATGAAAAACATAGAGCCTGAAATCATGGCTGCTCAGGAACTTCTTCTTGATAAAAAAGGGATAAGCAGCCATATGACAGGATGGATAGATTATGCCGAAACCATGGATATGGATGAATATGAAGAGATAAAGAAGTCGGCACAGTATATAAAAAACAACTGCGAGGCTTTTATACTGCTGGGAATAGGCGGTTCATACCTGGGAGCAAGAGCGGCTGTCGAAGCAATAAGAGGCGATTTTCACAACGATCTTTCAAGTCCCGCAGTTTATTATGCGGGACAAAATTTAAGCGGCTCATATTTGAAAAATCTGACCGAGGTTGTAAAAGATAAGGAAATCTGCGTGATCGCAGTTTCCAAATCCGGTACAACACTTGAAACGGCTCTTTCATTCCGAATAATCAGAGAGCTTATGGAGAAAAAATATAAACAGGAAGCAAAGCACCGCATTTTTGTTGTAACGGACAAGAGCAGGGGAGCTTTGAAGAGCATTTCTGATTTAAACGGCTACAGGACATTCTCCATACCGGATGACATAGGCGGAAGGTATTCCGTCATAACGCCGGTGGGTTTGCTGCCAATGGCTGCCGCAGGGCTGAATACGGATGAATTCATAAACGGTGTAAGATCGGGCATGCATGATTTTGAAAAAAGAAGCTTTGACGGCAATATATGCTGCCTTTATGCCGCTGCAAGAAATATTTTAAACAGGAGAGGTAAGGAAGCTGAAATTCTGGTTAATTATGAGCCATCGTGCGTGTCGATAGCCGAGTGGTGGAAGCAGCTGTTCGGTGAAAGCGAAGGCAAGGAAGGCAAGGGAATTTTCCCGGCTTCGCTGAACTTTACCACGGACCTTCATTCCATGGGACAGTTCGTGCAGGAGGGAAGGAAGATAATTTTTGAAACAACACTCATAGAGGAGAACTGCAGTNNTTCCCTTTGACAGCGATAATTTCGACGGCTTAAATTATATCGCAGGCAAAAAACTGAGCTTCATAAACAGGAGCGCGTTTGAAGGAACATTCATGGCACACAGTGACGGAGAAGTGCCTGGCATATTGATTAAAGTACCTGAAATGAATGAATTTTATTTGGGAAAGCTTTTTTACTTTTTCATGATGACATGCGGCATAAGCGGTTATACTAACAACATAGACCCGTTTACACAGCCCGGCGTGGAAAATTATAAAAAAAATATGTTCAGGCTGTTGGGAAAAATATAAAAAAATAATTTAGATAATAAGCTGCTGAAAAAGTTATTATACGCAAAAGGCACAGCCGGCAGCGTGCAGATGAGTTTTTTGGCGGACTGAGGAGATAATATGATAAAATTAGGAGAAATGCAGGAACTTGAAGTAGTTAAAAAGGTTGATTTCGGAGTTTACTTAAAAAGCGCCGATGATGTAAAAGGCGAGGACAAGGTACTGCTGCCCCTTAAACAGGTACCTGAAAAAACGAATATAGGTGACAGAATAAATGTATTTATTTACAGAGATTCTAATGACCGAATAATTGCTACGGTAAAAAAGCCGAGGATAGTTATTGGTGAAATTGATTATTTAAAGGTCGTGCAGATGACCAGAATCGGAGCATTTTTAAACTGGGGACTGGAAAAAGATTTGTTTCTGCCTTTTAAGGAACAGGTAGGAGATATAAAACTGAACGGTGAATATTTAGTTGGTTTGTATATTGACAAATCACAGCGGTTATGTGCTACAATGAATCTGTTTAAGGTTTTAAGGACGGATTCACCGTACAAGGTTAACGACATGGTTAAAGCAACGGTCTTCAGCCTTAAAAGAGGTCTTGGGGCAATGGTAGCCGTTGATGGCAAATACCTGGGACTGATTCATGAAGGCGAAATTCTGAAGCCGCTGCACCCCGGACAGATTGTGGAAGTCAGAGTGAGCCACATCAAGGAAGACGGGAAACTGGATTTAAGCTTAAAAGATGCACCGAGGCTTCAGATAGACAAGGACGGAGAAAAAATTGTGAGCATCATTGTCAAAAACGGCGGATTTCTTCCTGTAAATGATGACAGCAGCCCTGAAAGCATCAAAGAAGTGCTTGGTATAAGCAAAAGTTCATTTAAAAAGGCAGCGGGAAGGCTTATGAAAAGAAATGTAATTGAAATGACCGGAAAGGGAATCCGTTTGATAGATGATGATAAGAAAAACGGAAACAGAAACAGCCAAAGAGCAAAACAGCCTGCCAGATACGGAAGCGCCAGACAGGACAGAAAGAAATAGGCCGGTTGACTTAATGGTAAAAAAGTAGTACTATATTATAGCTTTTCATAAAATGAGGCTCATAATAAAATATATATATATAAAGGAGAAGGATATGTCAACACCACATAACAGTGCGATTAAAGGTCAGATAGCGGAAACAGTATTGCTGCCCGGAGACCCTTTAAGAGCTAAATTTATAGCAGAAAATTTCTTAAGCGATGTTGAACAGTTTAACGCAGCAAGAAATATGTTTGGATATACAGGAACGTACAACGGAAGAAAGGTTTCTGTAATGGGAACGGGAATGGGATGCCCTTCAATCGGAATTTATTCGTATGAATTAATACATATGTATGGAGTTAAAAATTTAATAAGAGTTGGTTCATGCGGAGCCTACGATCCAAAATTAAATCTTTATGATATTGTTCTGGCAATGGGAGCAAGTACGGATTCAAACTATGCGTCACAGTACAACCTGCCCGGAACATATTCAGCAACGGCTTCATGGGAACTTTTGTCAAAAGCCAAAAAAACTGCCGATGACAACAAGATTACTTCATATGTGGGAAATGTCGTTACTTCAGATATTTTCTATCATGATGATGCTGAAAGTTGGAAAGGCTGGGCAAAAATGGGATGCCTGGCAGCGGAAATGGAAACTTATGCGCTTTACTGCAATGCAGCCAGAGCCGGTGTAAATGCGCTTACTATACTTACAGTATCGGATTCCATTGCAAATAATACAAAAACCACTCCCGAGCAAAGAGAAAAAGGATTCAAAGACATGATGAAAATTGCTCTTGAGTTGGCGTAGGTGATATAATGAAAAAAGCATGGGAAATGGCATATGATTTATATTCAAACGCAAAACCGGCTGTGTTGGAAGAAGGAGAGCAGGGATGGAGCGCTTTAAAGGCTGTTGCCGATTTTTATGACGGCATACTCAGCCTTGACTGGGGCAGCAATGTTCCCGGTTCGGGAGCACCTGAATTTGCCATGGTTGCTGCGGTTCAGGCTCTTGAAAACAGAGGGTATACGGTGGATAACGCCTATGAACTTTTGGAAAAGGGAGTTAAGGCTCATTCGGAAAACAATAAGGTTGAGCTTCAGAAAATTTCCGCAGAACTGAGAAATGAATTTTTAAATGCCAGGAAAAACGAAAAATCAGATTATTGGAAATACAAATTTTACAACAGCTTTGAAGAATATGAAAAGAGTGTTGAATTCGGTGAAGCTGTTAAGGTAGATATAGATTCGGAAAAGTTCAGAGACCAGATTAAAGCAGCATGGATGTCCCAGTTGATAGGTGCAGCCATGGGAACGATGGTTGAAGGGTACACATCGAAAAATCTTTATAAAGCTTTTGGCGATGTTAAAGATTACGTCAGGGAGCCGAATACGTACAATGATGACATAACTTTTGAAATTGCATTTCTTGATGCATTTAAAGACAAGGGTTATAATGTTACAAGCAAGGATATTGCACTGTCGTGGATCGGACTTATTCCGGTAGGCTGGTCAGCGGAAGAGCTTACATTAAGAAACATCCGCTCCGGGATGCTGCCACCTGAAAGCGCAAAATGGAACAATCCTTTCAATGAATGGATTGGCGCTCAGATGAGGGGAGCAATATGCGGCATGGTTGCGCCTGGCAATCCGAAGCTGGCTGCCGAGCTTGCATGGAAAGACGGAGAAGTATCCCACATTAACAACGGAATACTGGGAGAAATTTTTAATGCGGTCATGATTTCGCTTGCATTTGTAAATGACGATGTGAAGGATATAGTTAAGACTTCAATTTCAATGATACCAAAAGACAGCGAATATTATTCGGTAGTAAGCTTTGCATATGACTGCTGTTTAAAATACAGTGACTGGCATGATGCTCTTTCAGAATGTGAAAAGAAATATATAAAATACAACTGGATTCATGCATATCCAAATGCATGCTGTGAAATTATCGCGCTTATGTATGGCGAAGGTGATTATGAAAAAACACTGAACATAATTACCATGTGCGGTATTGACGCAGACTGCAACGCAGGCATGATTATGCCTGTTCTTGGAATTCAAAAGGGAATGCGTATCATTCCAAAAAGACTGATATCACCTGCATTTGATAAACTCATAACATATATGAGATATTACGAGGAAATAATGCTGGAAGATTTGGTCAGTGATACTATAAAATATATAAAAAGAGCTTAAGTAGGAGGAATTAACAAATGAAAAAGGTACTTTCTTTATTGCTGGCAGTTATGATGATTTTTTCTTTAGCTGCATGTGCAAAAGGACCGGAAAAAACACCGGATGAAGGAAAAACACAAGGCGGAGAAACACCGGCTGCGGAAGGTAAAACATATACAGCAGCACTTTTATTAAACGGAACATTAGGAGACAAATCATTCTTTGACTCAGCTAATTCAGGTCTTCAAGAATTAAAGGATGAACTGGGAGCAGATAAATTTGATTTTGAAGTAAATCAGATGGGTGCTACTCCTGCAGATGAACCAAAATGGGAACCAACACTGCTGGAATACTGTGAATCAGGAAAATATGATGTCATAATCGTTGGTACATATCAGATGATTGATGCATTGGAAAATGCTTCTGAGCAATTCCCTGATCAAAAATTCATATTCTTCGATGAAACATATGATTTTGAAAACAGAGTGAACAACCATAACATCTACAACACATTGTACAAACAAAACGAGGTATCTTTCTTGGTTGGAGCAGCAGCTGCTATGATGACAACTGACGGAGATCTTAAAAACATCGATCCTTCAAATAAAGTTATAGGATTCTTAGGCGGAATGGAAAACCCTATAATCAATGACTTCCTTGTTGGATACATTCAGGGAGCTAAGACAGTTGAACCTGATATAAAAGTTCAAATCGGTTATGTAGGAAACTTCTATGACTCAGCTGCAGGTAAAGAAATCGCACTTGCTCAGTATCAGAGTGGTGGAGCTGACGTTGGATACAACGTAGCCGGAGCGGCAGGATTAGGTCAGATTGAAGCAGCAGTTGATACTGATAAATATGCATTCGGCGTTGACTCAGACCAGGCAGCTTTAATGCCTGAAAAAGCTCATGTAATTCCTACATCAGCACTTAAAAATGTAGGAAACTCAATTTACCAGGCTATATCTCTTGATATGGAAGGCAAATTGGAATACGGCAAAGCTGAATCTTTCGGATTCGCTGAAGGTGGAGTTGAAATTGTAAAGGATGCACACTACGAAGAAATGCTTCCTGAAGAAATCAGAAGTAAAATAGATGAACTGGAACAAAAAATCATAAGCGGAGAAATTGTTGTAGATTCTGCATTAGGAAAGACTACAGAAGAAATTCAGGCTGTAAAAGATTCTGTTAAATAAATGATCAAAATTTTATTAAGGTCAGTCATATTATGAATGACAGCAAAATCTTTATATGATGAATAAGAGAGGCTGTTGCATTAGCAATTATCAACTGTCATTCTGACAGGTCGTGCCGTCCGTAATGGTCAGCCGTGGCTCTCATTCGAGTGTCACGGCTCTGCCGGTGCGGCATGAAGCTGCTTAGCGCAACAGCCCTTATAAAATGCATTGATAACTGATAATTGCCCGCTAATAATAGCTGTCGATTATCAGTTATTAATAAATATTATACGGAGGATAACCATGAGCAATAAAGTTCTGCAGATGAAAAACATAATGAAAATTTACCCGAACGGGGTAGTTGNNAAGATGTGACATTGGAGCTTGAAAAAGGGGAAATACATGCTTTGCTGGGGGAAAACGGAGCAGGAAAAAGTACACTGATGAAGGTTTTGTTTGGACTGGAAAACCATGAACAAGGCCAGATCATACTGAACGGGGAAGAAATAAATTTAAAATCTCCTCAGGATGCGATTAAAAAAGGCATAGGAATGGTCCACCAGCACTTTATGCTCGTACCTTCTCTCACAGTTGCGGAAAATATTGTGCTCGGGGTGGAACCAAAAAGCAGCATATTTGTTGATATGGACAAAGCTGTTGAAATATCAAATGAATTAGCTAAGAGATACAATTTCGACATTGACGTTACAATGAGGGTTGAAGAACTTCCGGTCGGAATAAAACAAAAAGTAGAAATATTGAAGGCTCTTTACAGAGGTGCCGATATTCTTATACTGGATGAACCGACTGCGGTACTTACTCCTCAGGAGACAGAAGAGCTGTTTGTGCAGCTGAAGAAATTAAAAGAAAACGGACATACAATCATATTTATTTCTCACAAGCTGGATGAAATCAAATCGATTTGTGACAGAGCGACCATAATGCGCAACGGAAAGAGCAAGGGAACTCACAATGTCAGCGATATTTCCACATCGGAAATGTCAAAGCTCATGGTAGGAAGAGATGTGGTACTGTCTTTTGACAAAAAGCCGGCAGTATTGAAGGAAACCGTGATGAAGGTAAGAAACCTGAAGGTTGTAGGATCAACAGGAACGGTAAGAGTCAACGATCTTTCGTTTGATTTAAAAGCCGGCGAGATTTTCGGAATTGCCGGTGTGGAAGGCAACGGCCAGGGACATCTTGTGGAAGCCTTGACGGGTCTTACCAAAAAATATGCGGGTGAAATTAAAATATTTGATAAGGACATTAGAAACAGCAGCATTTACGGGATCAGAAAGTTAGGGGTTGCACATATTCCCGAGGACAGGATGACCTTAGGCTGTGCATCAAATATGAATATAATGGATAATATTCTTTCCAATCAGTACGATAGCCCTGATTATTCAGGAAGACTTATGCTGAAGACGAAAAAAATCGAATCAAGGGTAAACGGACTCATAAAAGAATACCTGGTTAAGTGCAAGTCATATAAACAAAATGTGGGTATGCTCTCCGGAGGAAACATACAGAAGGTTGTTGTTGCCAGAGAGTTTTCGACAGACCCTAAAATAATAATAGCGAATCAGCCTACAAGAGGTATTGACGTGGGTGCGGCTTCGTTTATCAGACAGAGGATCATCGAATTCAGAGATGCCGGATGCGCGGTTATTCTTATATCTGCGGATTTGAACGAGGTTTTTGAACTTAGCGACAGGCTTGCAGTAATGTACAAAGGAAGCTTTGCGGGAGTTTTCAGCGATGTTAAGAACCTTACAGAAGAAGAATTAGGAAAGTATATGCTGGGCATTAAAAAGGACGACAGATTGGAGGGAATAATATATGAACAGCAATAAAAAATATGATATTTTGCGAACTGTATTATCCATTGGTATTGCTTTATTAATTTCATTCATAATAATTTTTGTTACAACAGATGAGCCTGTGAAGGCTATTCTTGAACTGCTTACGGGACCGTTGAAAAGCACAAGGCGTTTCGGTAACGTTATTGAAGCAATGATTCCGTTAATATTTACGGGTGTTGGAGTAAGCATCATGTTTGCTGCCAACGAGATAAACCTGGCAGGCGAAGGTTCATTCCACATAGGAGGACTTGTTGCGACTTATATCGCCATAAATACTGCACTTCCTGCAGTTATAAGCCCGATCGTATGCATATTGATGGCAGGGTTTTTCGGATCGCTGATAACGGCGGTTCCGGCGGTAATGAAGATTAAAACGGATTCGGATGTTCTTGTTTCATCACTGATGATGAACTATGTTGTGACATTCTTTGCTTCCTACATATTAAGTTACTTTCTTAGAGATCCAGGTGCCGGAGCAGTTGTTTCGTATGCCATACCGGCTGATACTCAGCTTAAAGCCATATTTGCCGGAACGAGAATTCATGCCGGATTATTTATAGCACTGGCGGTTGGGGTTTTTGGATATGTGTTCCTGTACAAGACAAAGATAGGTTATGAAATTCGTGTTACGGGTGAAAATGCTAACTTTGCAAAATATTCAGGAATCAATGTTTTAAATGTTACTTTAATATCGCAGCTTTTGGGAGGATTCATATTCGGTATCGGAGGAGGAGTTGAAATTCTCGGAATGTACAACCGCTTCTCATGGACTTCATCTCTGGGCTACGGATGGGATGCCATCATAATTACAACACTGGCTAAAAAGAACCCGCTGTACGTGCCTTTTGCGGCATTCTTCCTGGCATATCTGAGGACGGGTGCATCTAAGATGTCAATTACCGCAAATGTGCCTACAGAAATAGTTACAGTGACTCAGGGTATCATAATACTGCTGGTTGTAGCCGAGCAGTTCTTAAGTAAGTATAAACACAAAATGATAGCTAAAGAAGCCAAGGCTGCTTTAGGCAATGTTAAGGAGGCCGAATAATGATAATAGATGCTCTTTTTTCACCGGAATTTTTAAATGCGGCGCTCAGATCCACAACACCTATACTGTTTGCTGCGATGGCTTCGGCAATAGCTTCAAAATCCGGCATTACAAATATGGCTCTTGAAGGTATAATGTTATTTTCCGCACTATTCGGAGTGCTGTTTTCTGCGGCATTTCAGAGCGGATGGATTGGTTTGCTCCTTACGATGGCAGTAGGCGGCGTCATAGGACTCTTGCTGGCATTTTTCGTGCTGAGGCTTAAAACCGACGAAATTCTTGCGGCAATAGCCATAAATCTTATAGCCAACGGTGCAACCGTGCTTATTCTTCTGGCAGTGTCAGGGGACAGAGGTGTTTCAACTTCGGTGCCATCCGTGGCTCTTCCAAAGATAAGCATGCCGTTGATAGAAAATATTCCGTACTTTGGTGCGGTTATTTCTAACCAGAACATACTGACATATGTTTCACTGCTTATGGTTGTGGGATTTCATATATTTTTATACAAAACTCCTCTTGGCCTCAGAATAAGAGCCGTGGGAGAAAATAAGAACGCTGCTGAATCGGTAGGTATCAGTTCTAAAAAAGTTCAATATATTGCATTGGTATTAAGCGGTATTTTTGCATCCATGGGAGGTTTCTTCCTTTCAGGAGGCTACATGAAAAACTTCACCACAGGCATGAGTGCCGGCAGGGGTTTCATCGCTCTTGCGGCAAGCTCCATGGGCGGAAATACGCCAATAGGTGCATTTCTGGTTTCACTTTTATTCGGAGCGGCTTCAGCCTTATCAAACATATTGCAGCTGGGTGCGTGGCCGTACGAATTGATACAGATGATTCCTTACATTACCACAATTGTAGGACTTGGAATTTACAGCTACAGAAGAATGAAGAAAAGAGAAAGATTGAGCGGAAAATAGAAACGGTTAATTGGAGGCATATGCAGCTGATAAGAATGGGACGAGCATTTGCTGTCGGCCGCTATGTTTATTGCCAATGATTGATGGAGGAAAGATGAAGAAAAGAAACATTATAATAGATTGTGATCCGGGCATAGACGATATTGTCGCGCTTTGCTTTGCCTTTGCAAATGAAGAGAATTTTAATATTCTTGGCATTACGACGGTTGCGGGAAATCAGACAATAGAAAAAGTAACAGATAATGCGACGGGCTTAATGTCATTCCTGAACAAGGATATAAAAATTGCCAAAGGCGTCAGCAGACCGTTAGTTCGTGAAAAAAAGCCTGCCAGCGGTGTGCATGGTGAAAACGGAGTTGGAGACTACCAGTTTCCTCACACGAAGGAAATATATTCAGACAATGCGATAACTTTTTTAAGAGATACCATAATGGCGTCAGAAGAAAAAGTAACACTGGTTCCTGTGGGTCCGCTGACAAATCTTGCACTGCTTATTAAGACATTCCCTGAAGTTATGGAAAAAATAGAGCTTCTTTCAATAATGGGAGGATCAACCGACGGAGGAAATGTAACACCTTCCGCAGAATTTAATGTATGGGCTGATCCCGAAGCGGCAAGAATAGTGTTTGATTCAAAGCTTTCAATAGTCATGAGCGGTTTAAATGTAACACATTCTACGGGACTGTACAGGGAAGATGTTGATCACTTGTTGAAAAGTTCAGGCAAAATTACAAAGATGTGTGGAGAAATTTTGAATTTCTATTTTAAAGGCGACCATGTGAAGGAAGGAACATTCACTCCGATTCATGATGCGTGTGCAATAATGTACTTAGTTCATCCTGAGCTTTATAAATTCAGACACATGGATGTGGTTGTGGACTGCTCCGAAGGAATGAACAGAGGAAATACTGTTGCTGACGTAAGAGACTGGATTAATTACGATGAAACATATCCGAAAGTTTTAGTGGATGTGGAAATGGAGAAATTCAGGGAAATATTGCTGGAGAATTTATATAAACTTGATGAAGTTTACAAATAGGTGGGGTGGCGGCGGCTGTCGCTCCCTTTTTTTAAAGGAGGAAAGCATGGGAAAAGTAGTAGTTGTTGGTTCTATCAATGTAGACATGGTATTTACTTCGGAAAAAAGACCGAAGGCAGGAGAAACGGTTCTCGGAAATTCGTTTTCGCTTATACCTGGCGGCAAGGGAGCCAATCAGGCTGTAGCAGCCGGCAAGTTAGGTGCGGAAAGTGTAATGATAGGTTGTGTAGGCTCTGACTCAAACGGAGAATTTTCGATAGACAATTTGAAGTCCGTTAACGTGGGCACTGACTGCATAGACATTGTAAACGGTGTTCCTACCGGAGTTGCAAATATTATTGTGGCGGAAAATGACAACAGTATAATAGTTATACCAGGTGCAAACTATGAGGCCAACAGAGATGTAATAGATAAGTACAAAGAAGTAATATTGTCTGCGGATATGGTTTTGATGCAGCTTGAAATACCGTTGGAGACCGTTGAATACGTATTGGAGCTTTGCAAAAAGAACAATGTCAAGGTTCTTTTAAATCCGGCACCTGCGGTTGAGCTCAGCCAGTCAGCCATAGAGAGTGCCTCATACATCACACCAAATGAACATGAGCTTAAGATAATTTTAGGAAAAAACTGTGACACGGAAGAAGAAATGAAAAAATATCCAAATAAATTAATCGTGACACTGGGTTCAAAAGGAGTTAAATACTTCGACGGAAATGAAATGAAACTTATTCCGTCAAATAAAGTTGAAGTGGTGGATACAACAGGTGCGGGAGATACATTCTGCGGAGCACTGGCAGCTGCACTGGTAAATGGCAGCGTTCTGGAGGAAGCTATAAGATTTGCAAATAAAGCGGCGGCATATGCGATTACCAAACTTGGAGCGCAAAGCGGTATGCCGACACTGGAACAATTGAAGAACAATTAATTCACTTGCAGTATGGACATGAAAAAATTGGCACAATGCCAATTTTTTTCATGTCTTTTTATAAAATGAAAAAGAACTACTATCAGCAGTTCTTCTCACGTCTCCTTGAAACCAATATTTAATATAAGTAATTGCTATATCTATATTAATTATTATTTCTTAAAACACTAATTATGCTACAGTAACGTTGCTAGCCTGAGGCCCTTTTTGACCGTCAACTATATCAAAATTTACTTTCTGACCTTCTTCAAGTGTTTTGAAGCCATCTGAAACGATTGCAGAAAAGTGTACGAACACATCTTTGCCGTCATCACAGGAAATAAAACCAAATCCCTTTTTAGAATCAAACCATTTAACTGTGCCTGTTTTCATTAAAAAAATCCTCCGATATTAAAAAAGATAATTGTATTGTAACAGCTTTTTGTTTAAATTGCAATACATATTTATAAAAAAATAAAAAATTTTTTTTTTATATAATAAAAAAAAAATATATATTTTTTTTATTTTTTTTTATTAAAAAAAAAAAAATTTTTTAAATAAAAAAAAAAA
>DMJQ01000031.1 GCA_003457065.1 Clostridiales bacterium | reverse complement strand
CATCCGCCGTCGCATTGTGCACACAAGCCCAAACGGAAAGACCAGAACCTTCAGCAGCAACCACGTGTTTGCTCAGATAATCATCTGCGGCAAATGCGGTGAGGTTTTTCGCAGGGTGCATTGGAACAACAGAGGTAAGAAGTCCATCGTCTGGCGCTGTGTCAGCCGGTTAGAAAACACAGGCCTATTCTGCGATGCTCGCACGGTACTGGAGAGCACCATTGAGCAAGTGCTAGTCACCGCCATTAATCAGACGCTTTGCGACAAAGACTCTTTCCTCACAACTCTACGGGATAACATCGCCACCGTCATAAATCGTGAAAGCGACAAGCCCTTAGCGGATATCGATAAGCGGCTGGAGGAGTTGCAAACGGAACTTCTAAAATTGGCCACTTCCAATGCGGATTATGAAAAGGTTGGCGATGAGATTCACAGCCTGCGCGATCAGAAGCAAAAGCTGCAGGTTGAAAATGCCAACCGTGATGAACTTAAAAAGCGCATTGCTGATATGAGCACATTCCTAAAGAAACAACCCACCGCTCTCACCGAATATGATGAGCAACTTGTCCGACGGCTGATTGAAAAGGTCACCATCTATGAGGACAAATTCACTGTAGAGTTTAAGTCTGGGTTGATGGTGGATGTAAATGAGTAAGCCCCAAAACGAGCAAGGCACTCTACGGAATAAACGTAGGGTGCCATGTTTTGTTTCGAAAATCAAACGCTATCGGGAAATATTGAACTAAGTTTGTGCAGCATATCGTGCTTTTTTATTTCCTGAACTGGACTATCTCTCCGGTTTTTTCTTGACTGATGATTTTGCCATTGCTATCAAAAGCATACTTATATACATAGCTTACCCCTCCTATGGAGAAAGAATTTGTCATGGGTGAAAAGAAAGAATCGGTTATGCTTTCGACATTCCACAAAAGACTACCTTCTTCACTGATTGATAGTTTTGCACCGAATGAACCTTTTACAGTATAGAATGTTTGCGGAATTCCACTTGCAGGATCGCAAACAAGCAGTGCGGCAGTGAAATTGTTTCGCATAAGTTCTGTCAGTTCAGCGTTCGGGATGTCCAAGACCGTACGATTGTATATTTCGTTTAGAACACGTGCTATATCATACCTGCCTCCTGCGTTGCTTTGTTCGGGATCGAGTTTAGGAACAGAGTTAGCACTGAGATAAATATTGCCATTGTATTCTATCATGTCGGTAATAAAATACAGATCTTTATCTGATGTATACGTAAACGAATCCTCTGCAGTACCGTCTGCTGCAATCTTCATTAGCAAATCGCCGGTATTTGAATGATTTAACTGAACGAGGAAACCGTCGCCAAGCTTTGCAGTCGCTCGAATACCATAATTTCCTACTTCGGTTTTTGTGAACCCTATGGAATTTCCGTCCATATCAAGTTTTGTGAAACAGAGATATTTCAAGTCGCCACGGCTGAAAACCGCAAGAGAATTTTCGCTGTAAACAACGGATGAAACGTATTCACTTTTAAAACCGTTTGAAGTTGTTTTATCCCATATAAGTTTTCCGTCTTTGCTTATCATCGCTATACGGCCATATGTCGTATTCGCCGATGACCACGAAGGCGTTGAGCCGAAAACTATGACGAAATCATCACTTTCGAGGTATCCTTCATGCACCATATTAGGAATGTCAACGCTCCAGGCTACTTTCCCGTCAACAGATTTTGTGAAAATGACTTTATCATATACGTCAAACTTAAGCTCATTGTCATATTTCAATACGTAATCAAATTGATATAAAGCACCTTTGGCATTGGGGTTGTGGTTAAAAAGTTTCTTGCTGCTGTTACGGTAATTCCAAAGATTTTCCAAATCTTCTGGGGTTGGATTATCTTGAAAAATCTCATATCCGCCGACACTCTTTTGTAAAACTTCAGCAGTTTTTCCGTACGAAAACGAGTTTGTGGTTATATCGCGGTAAATGCTCTTAATCTCTCCTCTTGAAAGCCCTTCTGTGGTTAAACTGTATTCATTAAAGAAAGAGATTGCTGCTTTGTATTCTTTAGCCTCCGCATATATGGTTAACCCGGAAACAGTGCTAATAAGCAGTACAAGACAGGCGGCAACTGCTACCCACTTGCTGCGCAAAAACCTGCTTGTGCTTTTTTTAGGTTTATAGTTCGTTGCTTCCTCAACAATGTCAGAATCAATATTTGATATTATCGAGTACATTTTTTCGCCCTTCATATAGAAATGCCCTCCTTTTCAAGGTAATCATGTAAATTGTTCCTGAGCCTCAGCATCATTGAAGCCAATTTGCTATAACTTATACCGAATTCTTTTGCTAATGTGTTCAGCGGTTGACCATGCCAATATCTGCGCACAAACAACACACGCTTCTCCGTATCCAAGCTACGTAACCAACAATTCAAAGCTTCTCCAATCTCATTATCACTCGATGCAACCGTCATGTCGGGTATTTCGGACATACATTCTTCGAGTTCGCTGAGCAGCATTGTCAATCCACTATATCGTTTCTGTGCTCTGCTTTTACGAAAATAATCAATAGAGATACAACGCACAATTCGACCAAGATATGCAGATAATGATGTCGGTCTATCCGGCGGGATTTGATTCCACGCAGCAAGATATGTATCGTTAAGACATTCTTCGCAATCTTCATTATTGCCAAGTACATTCATTGCAATAGTTTTTAAATAGGGATTGTACTTCTGCCGTGTTTCATTCAATGCGTTTTCAGATCTCGACCAGAAAAGCTCTATAATCTGCTTGTCATCCATATAACTCTCCTTCCCCATGTTTTAAGGCCTTCACTAGTATAGTCGTAAAACATGTACTGAATATTGCATGAATTTTTGATTTTCGTAAAATAAATCAGCCAGAATGAACCAATTCTGGCTAACTACAAAATGATAATAATATCACCTTTTGGTTTATATCCATAATTTACATTGTTGCCATAATGTAACATGTTGATAACTCTGCATCCAACCTGACCACACAACCTCAAAAACTTCCGAAAAAACATCTAACCTGACCACTCACGACCCCTGACATCTAACCCGACCACTCGCGGGGCTATGACATCTAACCTGACCACTTGACTATCAAAAACCGCTCTTATGGACTTGTTCCCGCGAAGCAAAAAAATCTCATTTTTGTTTGATGGATTTTACACCCATATGTGCTAAAAGCCTTGATATATAAGCCTTTCTCACATACTCACTCTTTTACCCTCGACATCAATGTCACGCACTCAATGTGCACGCTCCACGGAAACATATCCAGCGGCTGAACTTTTTGCAGCTTATATCCTCCCGATTCCAGGAGCTTGATGTCTCTGGCGAGGGTTGAGGGATTGCAGGAGACGTAGACGACCTTTTTTGGAGACATGCTGATGATTGTGTCTATGACTGCTTGTTCGCAGCCCTTTCGGGGAAGGTCGATTATTACTACATCTGCTTTGATATTTTGTTTGTAGAGCATGGGAACTTTAACTTCTGCCTTTCCTGCGAAGAATTCGGTGTTGCTGATGTGGTTTCTGGCAGCATTTTCTCTGGCATTGATAATTGACTGCTCGACTATTTCAACGCCGTAGACTTTTTTGGCATGTCTTGCCGCCATCAGCGAGATGGTGCCTATGCCGCAGTAGATATCAAAACACACATCGTCTTTGCTGAGGTCAGCATATTCTATTGTTTTTTGATACAGTTTTTCTGTCTGGACAGGATTGATTTGAAAAAATGTATCGGGAGAGATTGTAAAGATTAGGTCATCAATATAATCGTCAATGGTTCCGCTGCCGTAAAGAGTGATGTTTTTTCTGTCCATTACAAGATTTGTATTTTTAGTGTTAATGTTTTGAACGACGGTTTTGATGCTCTTATTTCCTGAGACAAGAGCGCCGGTCAATATATCTTTATTCTTGAATTCTTCTGTTGCGGTAACAATGATGAACATCAGCTCATTTTTTCTGCTGCTTCTGACTACAATATTCCTGACGGTTCCTCTTCCTGTTTTTTTATCATAGGCTTTGATATTGTACTTGATCATTAAATCCTTAAACAAGGTGACAGCTTCGTCAGCTTCACTGCTTTGAATCATGCATTCGCTGATGTCAACCGTATTGTATGTGCCCTGCTCATAGGGGCCTATACATAGCTTGTTGTTTTTCTCCGTAACGGAAANNCGCGGTTTTATTTCTGTATCTAAAAGGAGTGTCCATCTCGATCGTATCACTTATAGTCACACCTTCCGTATTTACGTTTGCTCTTCTCAATTCATTGGCAACTCGGGACTTTTTATAGCTCAGCTGATGCCTGTAATCCATATGCATGAGCTGGCAGCCGCCGCATTGTTCATAATACATGCATGGAGGTTTTATTCTGTACTCAGATGGCTTTACTATCTCTATTAATTTCCCCACAGCAAACTTTTTCTTTTTTTCTGTTATCTTTATTTCGGCAATATCTCCTGTGATTGCTTCGTCCACAAAGACAACAAAATTATCAGCCTTTGCCACGCCTATGCCCATATGATTTAAATCTATAATTTCAACTTCTGCTATTTGTCCTGTTTCTAACATAATTACTCCTATTAGTTTGTTATTTCAATTATACTATTATAAAGGTTCTTGTCAATGAAGCAAATCATATTGAAAACAATATAAGGACAGCACCTTAATCACAATTTCAGATAATAAAGTCCTGCCCCTATAATTTTAGTTTCGTTTTTTATACTATCACTGAGACTTCTTAAAGAATAAACATCCTTGTTGTCGCAAATTCCCTTACAGTACCCGCAGTGTATTTTACGGTGTGGGAATCAGCCTGTGTTACTCCCGGATAAAATGATGCATGCCTTGCATCCTTATGTTCCTTGTAGTTTATTTCAACCTCAAATTTATCCGGTATATCTATTTTGCATGCTGAAATATGTTTCAGACCATTTTTGACGCCTTCTCTAATCATTTCGCATGCCAGCTCCGGATTGATGCTCACCGTTGCTCCGCCTACACCTTCTTTTACCGCTACTGTTTCGATTCCCGGATTAAATTCCTTTGCTCTTTCGCAAAGCATTTTATCACCGCTCAGAAATACGACCGGTACTCCGTAGTCGGCAGCTATATAAGAATTGATGATGAATTCAGAAGCCTTTTCACCGTTAACCTTCATGTAGTTGTTGTTTGTATTCATTGTATGTGCCAGCGGGCTTCCGTCGCAGCCTGCCGCAGAGTGGTATCCGATAAAAATTGCCGCATCAAAAGTATCGTCCAAACCCGCTACCATGGAATCCGGGCAGTTGGTCCAGCCACGGCTCAGTTTTGTACATTTTGGCAGCTTTGTAATATCAATGTTTCTTGCCGAATCATGAGCATCCTTAATGAAAATTTCTTTTGCTCCCATGGCGATTGCTCCTTCGCAGGCTGCAACCGCTTCTTTGGTCATCTGCTCTGCAAACTGGCTGTAATCAGAATTTCCCAGAGTTGTTTCACTCCAAGCCGTTACGCCTGTTATGCCTTCAATGTCCACGCTTATAAATACCTTCATCTTTTCCTCCCGTATTTCTATTTATTATTTATTCAACAATGACAATACATTGTTTACCTGCAGCAACACTCCGACTTTTAAGCATTCCTCGTCAATATCAAAACTTTCTGTGTGTATGGGGGAAGTGATTCCTTCTTTTATGTTACCACACCCCAGATGGAAGAATCCGCCCTTTGCGGCATCAGAAAAATATGAGAAATCTTCAGCGCCAAGACTTGGGAATTCCTTAAACACTATATTGCCCTTTCCGAGGACTTTTTCCGCTGTTTCTTTTATTACGTCCACAACTTCGTCGTTGTTGATTAAAGCTTGGTAGCCGTCATAAAAATCAACGGTTCCTTCTCCGCCGAAAGCAATGGTTGTGTTTTTAACTATGTCTGTGATTCTTTGTTTTGCAAAACTTCTTGTATCATCGTCCAGCGCCCTTAATGTTCCCGACATTTTTACTTCATCAGCTATTATGTTGTCTTTTACGCCTCCTGAAATTCTCCCGAGAGATATTACCACGGAATTAAGAGGAGATATGTTTCTGCTGACAATTGTCTGAAGCGAAGTAATAACATTTCCTGCCATTGCTATCGCATCGATTCCCTTGTCAGGGTAGGCTCCGTGAGCCGATTTGCCCTTTAATATTATATTTATCGAATCTGTCGAAGCGTTAAGCTTTCCGTATTTAAGCTCAACCTTTCCCGCATCTATGTACGGCATCACATGAAGTCCCAGCACATAGTCGACATCCGGATTTAACATGCATCCT
>DMJQ01000061.1 GCA_003457065.1 Clostridiales bacterium | reverse complement strand
TCCCTCTCTTTCAGGGTCGGCAGGAATATCTGTAATTGTTTCTCCGGCAAGAACATTAACTTTATGAAAATTTCCATAATTCGTTCCGTCGTCAGGATCGAACGCAACAACATATGTGTTGTTATCACTGTAAAGCTGCTGTGATTGTAAAGTATCCGGTGTATCTGTTAAGGGAGCTTTCGTTAAGTCTGAATTATCTTGAGAAGATTCAAGGGATTCTTCTTGTTCAGTAAATTCTGCATTATCCTGAGAAGATTCGCTCAGTTCCTCCTGTTCAATTAATTCTGCATTATCCTGTGATTCAGAGGATGATTGTTCTTCATTTTCTGAATTTAAGTATGAGAGACTATTTTCCAGAGCCAGAGTTGAAGCAGGTGTAAGCCCCAGGATTAATGTTAAAGATAATATCAATGTCAGCACGCGCTTAAATGAGCGGCGTTCTTTCATTTTGTTTCCTCCTTTATTCCTCTTATTATTATGATAGGTAAATAGATAGAGCAGCATTTGTTTATAGTAAAACGATTTTAAAATTGTTTAAGCTTCATCTTAAAACTTTTAAAAGCCAGAAATTTTGAGCCTCTGTCTCTACTGTTTTAAAACAGAGTGTTTAACTTTAAACATCTTTTGTATCTTAAAAATAAATAAATTTGCTTAAGTTTTTCCAGTTAATTTAATAAAATATTACTTTTAAATGCATATTCTGGTTTAGTATACCCTGCTTTTTTCTCCATATGCCCTGTAGAAAAATGGATATTTATATACGAACCTAAGACATTTTGCAGATACTCTCAATAGTTTGGCTTTTTAAAATGTTTATAATATTTTCTTGAAGCATTCCAAAAACCTTATGTACAGGACATAAATTACTGTTTGTACCGAAACGGGTACAGAACCCATCATCTTCCAAACAGCTGTTAATATAAATTTCTCCCTGTATAGTACATACAATATCGTATAGCGTAATATCCGAGGCACTCTTTGCCAGTTTATAGCCGCCACCCGGGCCTTGAACGGATACGATAAATCCTGCCTTTCTTAAAGAAACAGCAATTTTATTAAAATAGGCATGGGTCATGCCAAGCTCTCTTGCGGCTTCCGATGCAGAAAAAAGTTTTGGTGAATGAAGCGCAAGATAAACAACTATTCTAATGGCATAGTCAGTTGTAGTTTGAAATTTCATTATATCCTCCAGTTTCCGCCCTGAGTAATACAGGCATTTATTCAGCTCCTTCCTTATCATGCATGTTTGCGGTCGAATAATAAACCTTACGAGTAAAGATTATCTTATAAAATTCATTAATAATAATTATCATGTACTGAATTGCTGTTTTCATGTACTGAATCATAACACTGAAAATTTTTGTTATTCAATTATGCTTAAAAGAGCTTTTCATAAAATTAAATAAAAAATAAATAAAGCCATTTTTTATCAGGTAGTTTCTGAAAATGGCGAAGCAGGGAGAGTTTCTAAGAAAAGAAGAATTTTAAGGAAAATACATAGAAATGACAGCGTTATTTCAAATATTTTTGACAATGAAATTACCTTTTATTGGGAATGAGCCAAGATTACTTATTAAGTAAGACATAGGGGTTATCCCAAAACGGCGGCATAAAAGTGAATTTAAGCTCGCTTTGCACTATATATAACCTGCCTTATGCCAAGATACTTTATTTTTACTGGACTTGTATTTTAATATAAATTTTTTTAATAATTATTCAATAAAGCTATTTGATAATGCAAATTAACTCTAATGGTATTTGTGTTAGAATAATCACGTCATGTAATAATGGAATATAGTCTGACGAATAATCTGTTTAAATCTGTTTTAAAGGCAGAACGAAGAAACCGTTTATTATACATATTTTCAGCCTGTGTTAAGAGTATTTTATGTCAGCTTATTTAAACATTTCCACAGAAGAAGCATATATGGTGTTTTTTAATACTTACAGCGGAGAGGACAATTTTTAATGCTTAATGTTTCAATGAAAAATGTTAGTTTTTATTATAATTCCGATGAAGGTGCAGTGCTTGGGGATATCAATATGGAGGTTAAGGCCGGTGATTTCGTCTGTCTTTTAGGGCAGTCCGGCTGCGGCAAAAGTACATTGCTGCGCCTTCTTGCAGGTCTTGAAAAGCCTACGGGAGGGCAGATGCTTGTAGACGGTAAAGCAATAAATGGGGCCAGCCTTCAAAGAGGCGTAGTTTTTCAGGATTACGGTCTTTTTCCCTGGATGACTGCGGGAGAAAATATAACGATTGCTCTTGAATATCGTTTTCCTGAAATGAAAAAATCAGAGAGAAAAGAGAGGGCACTCCATTGGATGCGTAATGTAGATATGGATGAGTCTTTATTTGATAAATTGCCGGGAGAGCTTTCAGGAGGCCAAAAGCAGCGCTGCGGCATAGCAAGAGCCTTTGCTATTGATCCGCCTATATTGTTAATGGACGAGCCTTTTGGCTCTTTAGATGCAGTTACCAAATCAAAATTACAGGATTTGGTTTTACGGCTATGGCAGCAGGAAGGGGATAAAAGAAAAACCATATTCTTTGTAACCCATGAAGTTGATGAAGCATTGCTTTTGGCTACCCATATATCGGTTTTCAGCCAGTCTCCGGCGAGTATTATGTATTCTCATTCCTTTGATGAGGGCATTAAGCCTACCAGAAAAAATATGCATACTGAACCGGAAATCGTGGATTTGCGTAATTATCTTATAAAGCTCATACATAAAGATGCAGAAGAGAGAGCATACAAATAGGCTCTATAAAAGACCGCATTATTATTTTTAGGTAATAAAATTTAAAGAGAAAAGGTAAGTGAAACATTTACTTTTATCTAAATTTTTATATACAGATATTGAAAATTTTTTAGGACAGAAAATCTCATTAAAGACTACGGAGGATATTATTTATGAATTTTTTCAAGACAACCNNTTCAGTTTATTGCAGAAAAGCACGGCTTTAATAAAGAAGAGGGCGTTGAAGTTGAAATGGTTTGGCTCAGTAATCTCTCAGATGCCGCTTCTGCTCTTACGGCAAATCAGGTGGATGTTTTATCTACATACGGAACAGGCGGGCCGCTTACTCAAATTGCAAACGGCCAGGATTTTAACATGTTTGCAGGATATATGATCATCGGTGAAACCCCTGTATATGGCAAACCTGAAACAGAATATAAGGACTTATCCAGCCTTAAAGGCAAAAAAATCGGCATAACCAGAGGCGGTACTCCAGATATAGTGCTGAAAGGTATTTTATACGATGAGGGCTATTCATTTACTTACGGAGGCACAACCACTATCGGTACAGAAAATGACCCTGATATGATTGAATTCATAGAGTACAAGAAAAACACCGACGTATTGCAGGCCATAGCCAAAGGAGAAGTTGATTTTGGTGCAACAGCTACAGGATATCAAATTCAGGCCAGAGATTTGGGGCTTGAAGTGAAAATGTGGCCGGATGAATTATGGAACAATCACTCTTGCTGCCGTATGCTTGCCACAAATACATATGTTGACAATAATGAAGAGGCTCTTTACCGCTTATTGCGTTCTTATTTACGGGCAGAAGAATATATGCAGGACAATATGCAGGAAGTTTCCGACTTGGTTGTAGAAAACCTTGATTTGCAAAAAGAAACTGCAGATAGTTTTGTATTAAGCCCTCACATGAAATATGATACGGACCCGTACACAAAAAGTGTTGAAGTAATGTGGAATAAAATGGCTAATTTTGGTTATTTGCAGACTGGTGAGATTGATTTAAAGGACCATATGAACTCTGAGATTTATAAACGTGCCCTTGAATCTCTTATTGAAGATTATCCAGACAGCCAGTTTTTTAAAGATAAAATGGAGCAGTTTAATTCTAATAATTAGAGGCTGTTCATACTAATTCAGCAGGTTCTAAAAGGCCGATATTTGCTGCTTGCAGATGTTTCATAAGGAAGGTTTTTTCAGAAAACATCAATAATTTTTTCCTTCGGGCTGGATGTGACCTCTTTTATCTGCCTCTTATTTAGCATGAATATGCCGCGAACATAATTAAAGCTATAAAATAAAGTCAATATAAGAAAAATCATACAGCAGGGGTGTGTATATGCAATTATACGCATCCTATTGCTGTTGTACTGCGTCAAACCTTATAATGTTTTAGGTATTTTAAAAGAAAAAGATCTATTTTATATTTAAAAATGCATTAAGATAAGGAGTTTAGCATCAATGAAAATCCGCAATTATATTAAAAACAGGCTAGGAATCATTCTTATATTTATAGGAATTTTGCTTACATATATTTTGCTTACAGACGTTTTTAATCTTTTGAACCCTTTCCTTTTTTATAGCATAAGCGCTATTCCACCGCTTTTTAAAGACTATCTTCCTCAGTTAATGGAAGGCTTGAAAAGCTCAATGTCTTTATTAATTATTGCCTATTTTATGGCTCTTTTTTGCGGAATATCCATTGGTGCCTTTATAGGCTCCAAAAATTTAGTACGCAAAAATCTAACCCCCTATATTAATGCGTTCAGTGCAATTCCTGTTACGCTTCTTACGCCTTATGCTATAAATATTCTTCCGTCATTTCGTATCGCGTCTATTTTTATAATATTTTTAGGCTGCTTTTGGATTATTTTAGGAACTACCATAACAGCGGTGATGACAATTGACAGAAGATATTTGGAAATNNTACTCTTGAAGTTCCTAAGGTTCACAGATTATTCCGTATTATTTTACCGGCGGCTTCTCCGGCCATTCTTACAGGGTGTACCATAGCCCTTAAGCTGGCATTTATGCTGCTTGCTGTTGCTGAAATGTTTGGCGCTACCTCCGGTATGGGCTATTTTATACAGTATTATTCAGATTTCGGACGTTTTGACCTGGTAGCCGTAGGCTTTTTGTTTATGTCCATGGTTCTGGTAATTATTTTGTATTTATTTGATTTTATAAAAGCGAAAATATTATATTGGACAACCAATAATTAATTGAATTTGTTAGGAGAGATACTATGATAGACCGTATGACGCCTTCACAACGTGCTGCCGCTATTGCGAAAGGAGAATCCGCAGACCGCCTGCCATGCAATCCAAATGTCGCCAACGGGGTTGCCCGGGTATATGGCTGCAAAATATCAGAATTTAATACGGACGCCAAAACGCTGGCAAAAGCACAAATTGCTTCTTACCGTAAATTCGGCTATGACAGTATCCGTATTTTTACCGATCTTTTCCCTTGGGCTGAAGCTATGGGCGCAACCGTTGTAAAGCCGGATGATAATACGATTGATTTAGATAAGCCTGCAATAAGCGATGAAAAGGAAATTTCAAGGCTTATGCCGGCAAATCCTTATAAAGACGGCAGGCTTCCCATTCAATTGGATGCAATGAAATACCTTGTTGATGAAGTCGGCAGTGAAATAGGCTGCTCCTTTGGCGTCGTAGGACCCTTTACAAATGCTTTCTTTTTGCTGGGGGTTGAAAAAACTTTGACATGCATCCGCAAAAATCCTGAGGCGATACATGAGCTTTGTAAAATTTCTTTGGAAACGGTTAAAGCCTATACGGAAGCAGGTATAAAAATAGGGCTTACGCCTTCAATTTCAGAGCCCATGTCTTCCTGTACGGTAGTAAGCCCTAAGGTATTCAAGGAATTTTCATTGCCTTATTTGAAAGAGCTGGTAGAGTTCATAAAGGAAAAGGGCAAGGGCGTTATCATTCATATATGCGGCCAGACAAATAAAATATGGCCCGACCTTGCAGAAATGGGCATTGCGGGAATGAGCATAGATAACGTGGCAAGCCTTACCGAGTGCAAAAACATCATAGGAGACAAAACAAAAATACTTGGCAATGTTGACCCGGGAGGAATCATGTATTCAGGAACGCCGTTTGATGTAAGGCTAAAAACACTGGAATGCATTCAAGAAGGTTATGACAATCCGAAAGGTTATGTAGTCATGTCCGGCTGCAGCCTTCCTGTTGACTCACCTTTTGATAATATTAAGGAAATGATGGATACTGTACGCGATGTGGGATATCCCGTCAATATAAACAAAGTAGAAGCTATGATTGCCGACTGCAAGAAAAAAATCATATAGGGGGAATTCTATTATGGCAAACAGGGAAGAGTTGTTAGAAGAGCTTTCTCGTTGTGTATTGGAAATGGAAGATGATGAAATATCGGAGGTGGCTAAGGCGTATGCAGATGCAGGGTATGATCCTTTAGACGGCATATTAAAAGGCCTTGTAGACGGCATGAATAAAGCTGCCCAGCTTTATGAGGAGGAAGAGTATTTTTTGCCGGAGCTTTTAATTTGCTCTGCCGCTATGTATAACGGTTTAGATGTCCTTCGCCCTTTGCTTTCTCAGGCAAAGTTTGGCAACGGTCACAAAATTGTTATGGGGGTAGTTCAAGGCGATACCCATGATATAGGAAAAAATCTGGTGAAAATTATGCTGGAATCAGCCGGCTATGAGCTTATTGACCTTGGCAGGGATGTGCCGGTAGAGGAATTTGTAAAGGCTGTTAAGGAATATAATGCAAGCGTTTTAGGCATGTCTACTCTTATGTCCACATCCATGAATAATATGAAAAAAGTAATTGAGCTTTTAGAAGCGGAAGGCATCAGAAGCAATGTAAAGGTAGTTGTAGGCGGCGGCCCGATTTCCAGAAACTTTGCCGATAAAATTGGCGCCGACGGGTATTCCGTCAATGCAATCGAGGCAGTGCATCTGGTTGATAAATTAGTCGGAATATCCCGGTAATTTGATGATAAAGTAAAACAACTTTAAAGTAGTAACAAAAGCCTNNAATCTAATTGTTTTACTATAAGGGGTATAAAGGCGATAAAATTCGTTTTTATCTATATGCTTTTTATATATAAGTAGTGGGGTTTTGTGATGGATAAAATATCCGATTTTAAATGTGTTCACAGCAATGCAGACGATATTTCACTTGTTAGTGACGATAATAGTATAAAATTTCCGCAAGCTTATCAAAAAGCCGAAGATATGGCAGAGCTTGCTCTTAAAATAAAAACAGCCGGTAACAGTCCCTTATGCATACTGCCGTTTTGCCATACAATAGAAGCGGAATGCTTCGGTGCGTTTATCAATTTCGGAGACGCCCTGTTTGGCCCCAGAGTAAAAGAGTATAAGGTAAGGAATATAAAGGATTTAGAGATGCTTTTGCCTATAGATTTTACAATGGGAAGAATTGCAGAAGTTATTTCTGCCTGTAAAATGTTAAAGCAGGCAGGGGAAACCGTATGTTTGGAAATAAGCGGCCCCATGACCATACTTAATAATTTAATAGAGCTTAAAGAAGTATTCAAGGCATGGAGAAAAGATAAAGAATACATGTTGAGAATACTTGATTTTTTAAATGGGCAAATGCTTATTTATGCGGATATCGCTAAAAATTATGCAGATATTATATGCTATGCCGATCCCATAGCATCTATTGATATACTAGGCCCCAATATGGCGAAGGAATGGACAGAGTTTTCTACGGTGCCTTTTTTAAAAAAGCTTTTAGACTGTATAAATAATTATTCAGTCATTCAGATTTGCCCGAAGATAACCGTTATGCTGATAGGCTTCGGCTTTGCAAGATATGAGGATTTCTATATACCTGAGCCTATGAAATTTTCAGAAGCCTGTATTAAATATAAGGATATTATAAAAATAACAGGCCAAAACTGTGTGAAAAATAAAGATTATATAGTAGGGGATAAATTTAAAGAAATTATTTTAAACTAGGGCGTGTCTGAAAAGTCCAAAACATAGTCTGTTTTGCCATAGAAATGTGACTTCATCTTCAAAAATATTTGAAACAGTTCTGCTGTTTCTGCATTTTTTCTCAGGATTTTGCTATGCAAAGCTATATTTCCTGTGGCCGGAATTCTTTTTGCTTTGACTATTTTAGACACTGCCTAAGGGCTTTAATGCTTAAAGAGTCTTTTAGGATAACACTGTATAGATACTTTAACCTTTTGCTTTTTAGAATATAGTAAAATTTCTATAAAGAAGGAACAAAAACCTATTCATTAAAGGCTCAAAAACACGGATTTCCTTCGGGAACGGTACATTTTTAAGCCTGCCGGAATATACGGTCTTGTTACTGTTTAACTTGAAATTTACTATAAAGCAAAACATCGATTTTAATAAGGAGATTTAGATGATAACAGAAAAATCAAGGCTGATATCTGCCATGAATCTTAAAAAAGTGGACAGGCCGCCCTGTATATGTCCCGGCGGAATGATGAATATGGTGACTAAAGGGGTTATGGAAAATTCAAAGATATTTTGGCCTGATGCTCATTTAGACCCAACGCTTATGGCAGAGCTTACAAAAGCAGTTCATGATAACAATTGCTTCGAAAATTACGGAGTACCCTTTTGCATGACGGTTGAAGTAGAAGCAATGGGTGCAGTGGTAGATATGGGTTCTATCAATTATGAGCCTCATGTCATAGGCTATGCCATAGATTCCGTAAGCCATTGGCAGCAGCTTAAAAAACCGGATTGCAATAAAGGGCGCATGAAAGTTGTTCTTGATGCAATAAAAATTTTAAAAGGATATGGCGGCGATGTGCCGATTATTGCAAATTTAACAGGGCCGGTAAGCATAGCTTCTTCTCTTATGGAGCCTTCCGTATATTATAAGGAGCTTAGAAAAAATAAAGAGCAGGCTCACGAGCTTATGGAGTTTATTTGTGAGCATCTGATAGAGTTTGGCGTTAAGCAAATTGAGGCAGGGGCTGATATTATTGCTATCTCCGACCCCAGCGGCACAGGAGAAATATTAGGCCCTAAGTTTTTTGACGAATTTGTTGTCAGATATATCAATAAAGTTATAAACGGCATTAAAGAAAAAACAGAACGGGCTGAATTTATAGTGCATATCTGCGGACAAATGAAAAAGGTATATACCAATCTTTCTTCCATCGATTGCAATACCATAAGCCTGGATGCCATTGTCAACTTAAAAGAAGCCAAGAAAAATCTTCCGGAAAAAGCTATTATGGGTAATGTGAGCACTTACGCTATAGAATTTAGCACTGCGCCTAAGGTTGCCGATATAACAAGATATTGTATGAGGTCCAGTTCAAGTATCATATCGCCTGCTTGCGGATTGGGAAACAATTCTCCTCTTGCAAATCTTCAGGCTATGCTAAAGACGGTAAAAGAGGAAGGTATTGATGAGTAAGATAACTGTTTTGCCAAGCAATGAAACAATTGAATACCAGCATGGGAAGAGCCTTTTGGATATATTATGCGACAAGGGATTGTTATCGGAAAGCCCTTGCGGCGGCAAAGGCATATGCGGAAAATGCAAAATTGTAGTTGAAGGGGATTTACCGGAAGTTACGCAAACGGAGACTTCAGTGTTAAGCTCACGAGAACAAAAAGAAGGCTATCGTCTAGCCTGCATCGTTTACCCAGAAGGAGATATAAAAGTAAAGCTTGAAAATAAGCATACGACCCATAGGATTCTTACCGGCGGATATATGCCTGATTTTGAACTGAATCCTTTTATCAGGAAGGTTCCTTTTACTCTGGAAAGCCCCAAGATAGGCGAACATATTTCCTATGAGGAAATTTTTCTTAAAAACACCGGCGCTTTAGAAATAGAATACAACGCCCTTAAAGTTCTTCCTACAGAGCAAGGTGAATATACTTTGGTACTTGCAGGAAATAAAATAATTCACATTGAAGCAGGGGATACCTCTAATAAGCGCTATGGCATCGCGATTGATATAGGCACAACTACGGTTGTCGCCTCTTTAATAGATATGAATACAGGTGAGGAACTGGCCAGCGAATCAAGTATAAACACCCAAAAGCAATATGGCTTAGATGTGATAACAAGAATTACATATGCCCTTGAAAATCCTCTTGAGGGATTGAAAAATCTGCAAAATAATATTGTTCATTGCCTCAATAAGATGGTTGAGCTTCTCTGCGTCAAAACCCATATAGATAAGAAGAATATATATGAGGCAGCCGTTGCCGCAAATAATACCATGCTTCATCTGCTCCTTGGGGTTCAGCCGGATTCCATAGGCTGTTCTCCCTTTGTGNNAAAGGCATCTTTGGCAGGATTGGAACTACCTGAGTACGCAATGCTCTACTGTCTTCCGTCCGTATCATCTTATATAGGTTCGGATATTGTTGCCGGGGCTTATGTAAGTCAAATTTATAAAAAGCAGGGAAATGTACTTTTTATTGATATAGGGACAAACGGAGAAATACTATTTTCTTCAAATGGAAAAATAGTATCCTGCTCATGTGCGGCAGGCCCGGCGTTAGAAGGCATGAATATAAGCAGCGGTATGAGAGCGGCTGATGGAGCCATAGAGGAAATATCCTTGAAACGAGGAAAGTCCGATATAAAGGTTATAGGAAATGAAGAGCCTGAGGGGATTTGCGGAAGCGGTATAATGGCCGCTTTGCGGGAATTGATACAGGAAGGCTTTATCAGAAAAGACGGTGCAATTTATAAGGAAAAGGATTTAAACGAGAAACAGCTTCCTATGCTGTGGCAGGAAGGAAAAAACAAAGGCATTATTTTATATGAGAAAAATGAAAATAAAATTATTATTACCCAGAAGGATATAAGACAGGTTCAGCTGGCAAAAGGCGCAATACTTTCAGGATTTTATGCGCTTCTTGATAATATGAGCGTTTCTATGGAGGGGCTTGATGAAATATTGATTGCCGGGCAATTCGGTTCTCATCTTACAGCCGATAGCCTTATAGGAAGCGGTATTTANNCATCGGAAACACGTCAAAAGCCGGCGCACAAGTCGCTCTCCTTAGCGCTGAAGCAAGATTGGAAATGGAAAAGCTTGCTTCCTACATAGATTATATTGAACTAAGCGCCATGGAGGATTATGAGAAGCTGTTTATAAAATGTCTTGAGTTTCCAGAAAAAAGGGGGAATGAAATGGTTGAATTTATATTAATAACAGGCTTTCTCGGTTCAGGTAAAACCACACTCTTAAATAAAATACTTCCTTGTTTTTTAAAAAACAAGAAGACAGCTATTATAGAAAATGATTTCGGAGACACTTCCATAGACAGCATTATTTTAAATTCCTATGGGCTGCCGATAAAAGAGCTTTCATCGGGCTGTATATGCTGTTCTCTTTCCAGTGACCTTGTAAAATTATGCGAGGATTTAATAAATTCAGAATCTCCCCAGCTGGTTTTAATTGAGCCATCGGGATTAGGAAAGACAAGTGATATAATAAATTACCTTTTTCCCCTGATAGAAAAAGGTAAAATACAAATTTCTAATATTATAAATTTGGTGGACTGCGCGAATTTCTGGGATTACATAGAAGATTTTGGTGACTTTTTCGGAAACCAAATAGAATCTGCATCAAAATTGGTGCTATCCCATACAGAAGGCCTAAATGATAAAAGTATAAAAAAGATAAAAGAATATCTCCGGCAAATAAATGATGCTCCTTGCTTTTCAGAAAACTGGATTGATTTAAGCTCTGAAAAAGTATACGGGTATCTTAATGATTCTTTAAGCACAATAAAAGAAGAATTATGCGTTTCTTCAGAGCATGCTCACCATCATCATGACCATTCTGCCAATCAATTTATGACTGTAAGCTTAAAAGCCGACGGACTGTTTGAAGAGGCAGAAATAAAAAGCATTTTTGAAGAAATAAGCCTTAATGAAAATATGACGCTTTTAAGAGCCAAGGGATTTCTCAAGTCGGCTTCAGATACTGGAAGCTTGCATTTTGATTATCTTCCCGGGCATATTAAAATATCTCCCTCAAAACATGAGGAGAGTATTATTACTTTTATAGGCAGAAATCTTAATAAAGCTCTTTTAGAGGATAAATTTAAAATATGCTGATTTTAGAAAACAGTATACGAAATAACATGAAATCTTTATCGGTTATAGTAAATTTCAGATTAAACAGTAATAAAAATCG
>DMJQ01000182.1:18523-19040 GCA_003457065.1 Clostridiales bacterium | reverse complement strand
ATGAGTTTATTTGAGCCAATTCTCTCAATCTGCTTTGTTTCCAGCACCCTCAGAAGCTTGACCTGCGTTCCTTCATCCATATCACCTATTTCGTCCAAGAAAATAGTACCTCCGTTAGCTTCTTCAAGATGACCTATCCTTGTTGCGGTTGCTCCAGTAAACGCTCCCTTTTCATGGCCGAAAAGCTCCGATTCATTCAATCCGGATGAATAGTACTGACAATTTATTGGGATAAAAGGCATGTTTACTCTGTTGCCCTCATCATGAATCATATGTGCAATTATCTCTTTTCCAACACCCGATTCTCCAGTAATCAGAACATTTGAATTGCTTTCCGCCACACGAAATGCCATATCGTAAACATTTTTCATCTCACTGTTTTTGCTTGTGTAAAGGTACTTGCTCTTTTCATTGGATTTATTTATCTTATTTATATTTTGCAGTGAAAATATTTTATGAACCTTCTCTATTTCTATTATCAGCTCTTCAGGATTGTGGCTTTTGATAAAATATCCGA
>DMJQ01000182.1:0-18510 GCA_003457065.1 Clostridiales bacterium | reverse complement strand
CTTGCCAGGCATCATTATATCACTGATTATCAGTGGATAAAATTCCTTATCCATCTTTTGAAATGCTTCCTCCGCAGAGGACGCTGCTTCAATGTTGTAGCCTTTTTTAGTCAGGAGCATCCTGTATGTTTCTCTGTAATCATCGTCATCATCAACTATTAAAATTCTAAATAATCCAGTCACTGTCCACTCTCCCTCTCTAAAGGTATAATTACCGTAAATGTTGTTCCTTCCCCCACTTTGCTTTTGACATCAACCCTTCCGCCATGTTTTTCAACCTCCGAAAAAACTATGAATAAGCCTAAGCCGGTACCCTTGCCCAATTCCTTTGTAGTAAAGAAAGGATTGAAAATATAATTAAGATTCTTTTCATCTATGCCGCATCCGCTGTCTTCGCATTCAATAATAATGTTTTCATTATCAACATTCGCACTGACAGTCAGCACCCCTCCGTCATCCATGGCATCTATGGAGTTAGATATTAAGTTTAAAATAATATGCTCGATGCCNNCATTTAATCTTATCAAGTATCCCTGAGTCCTGATAATTCCCAGCGGATTTCTTATCTCATGAGCCATGCCTGCTGCCAGTTGTCCTACAGCAATCATTTTATTTGTCTGAAGCATTTTGTTCCGGTTAATCTTATCCAATGTAATATCTTTAATGGTTATAAGCATAACATTGCTTACATCCTTCAACAGCTGCATATTTATTTCATAAACTTCATTTCCTGCCATTGTCTCCTTTTTAACATTTTCATGAGAGGCAAGCGCTTCTTCTAAGAGGCAGCTGCCGCAGTCACCGCAAAAACTTCCTATATACTTTCGGCAGTCTTCGCCCACCATGTCCTCACTCCGTATGCCTAAGTAATCAGCAAAGTTCCTGTTTCCGTTAAGCACCTTTTTTTCGCTGTCAACAACCAGCATAAATTCCGTAATTCCGTCAAATATTATCTGAAGTTCATTTTTGCTGTGCTCTAATTCCTTCGTCCTTTTTCTGACCTGATTTTTAAGCGATAAATTATTTAATACTATGGCCGTAAAAATTATGCCTAATATTATTATGGCAATTATTATGTTGCTGACTATTTCGGCATTAGATCTGTTCGTTATTAAAGGAGTTGATATTCCAAACCACTTCTGCTGTATTTCTTCCAGCTGCCCTTTTTTGTTTATCTGGGCAATAGCCTTGTTGAGAATCGGAACAAGCTCCGATTTATTTCTGGAAACCGCCAAAACAACTTCCTGCTCATATAGGATATGATTGTAATAATCAGGATTTTCATTTTCATTTATTTCATCAAGCAGGTATGTTATTATGGGTTCATCTCCGATGACAGCATCCGTTTTTCCCTGAATAAAAAGATCAAATGCATCTTCTACATTGCCGGTATATATTAATTTGGCGTTTGGATAGTTTTTAATCAGGTAGTTGTTTGCGTAATCTCCTTTTTCGGTTGCAATTGTCATATTATTAATCTGATTAAATTCCAGGTTTTCATCAATCCTTGACAACAGTACTGTTCTGAGGTTATAAATCGGGTCAGTGAACAAATAAGCTTCACTTCTTTCATCATTGATGAACATGTCGCATATATGGGTTTTTCCTATCCTTAAAGACTCCAACGCCTTATCCCACTTCATTGGAACCGTCTGAATGTCAACCCCCAATTCCAGAGACAATTGATTTATATAGTCCACTACAACACCTTTGTACTGGTTATCCTTGCTGTCAACAAATCTCAGTGGCGGAGCATTCTCATTTGCCGCATATATAATAGAATCCTGCTCTTTCAGCCACTGTATTTCCTGTTCAGTTATATGGCCGGAATTTCTGTACAAAACGGCGCAAAATAAAGTCCCCAAAATTATCATCAGCCATACCAGAAAAAATTTTTGCTCGCCGTTACAATCATCCATTTTTTTTTTTATCATTCAAACACTTTTCCTATGCTGTCATTGATTACAATATCTGCTCTTCTGTCCATTGATGTGGATGACTTGTTGATGAGCACAAGCTTGTTCCCCCTATAATAATCAATAAGGCCTGCCGCCGGATAAACCACCAGCGAAGTTCCGCCTATAATCAAAACGTCGGCATTTTTTATGTATTCAACAGCTTTCATTAAAACTTCCTGATTCAGACCTTCTTCATACAAAACCACATCCGGTTTAATTGTTCCTCCGCAACTGCACTTTGGAATCCCCGAACTTTGTAATACGGAATGCACATCATAAAATTTTCCGCACTTCATGCAGTAATTGCGCTGAACAGAACCGTGAAGCTCCAATACATTTTTACTGCCTGCCGCCTGATGCAGCCCATCTATGTTCTGAGTGATAACTGCTTTTAATTTACCCTGCTTTTCCAGTTCTGCAAGCTTTATATGAGCCATATTAGGTTTAGCATCTAAAAATATCATTTTGTTTTTATAAAAATCAAAAAATTCCGATGTATTGTTCATGAAAAAGCTGTTTGAAAGCATGGTTTCAGGCGGGTATTTATATTTCTGATTATATAATCCGTCAACGCTTCTGAAATCCGGTATACCGCTTTCTGTGGAAACGCCTGCTCCTCCGAAAAATACTATATTATCGCTGTCCTGAATTAATTTTTGCAATTTGCTATTCATGACTGCCTCCTTTAATTTTTTCTATACTCTATACTTTATATTCTTTAATAAACTTTGTAAAGGTCAATTTGCCAATATTAAGTCAGACAAAATCAGGAGCTGCTGCATCGTAGTAGTAAACTTCATACCGCTAAAGAATCCTTATTCCGGTTCGGATGACATGAATGCTTGATGCAACAGCCCCATTAAGCTGTTCATTAACTGTTATTCAATTTTTATACTTGATTCTTACTGATTCTATAGTAGTCCATAACGTAATTTTCCTCAAAACCGCAGGATTTATACAGACTTAAAGCATTTTTATTGTTCACTTCAACCTGAAGCATTATTTTATGAGCACCGTTTTCTTTCAGCCTTTTAATTGCAGATATGAGTACTTCTCTTCCAAATCCATTGCTTCTGTGTTCAGGTAAAACACCCAGTCCATATATTCCACCGACTCTGTCAATCATTTCTATACGAACTTTACCTATAATCTGATTGCCAGCCTCAGCCATGTATGTAAAGGAACCGTTATTGTCATCATATTTTTGTTCAATATTTTGGACATCATCTTTCTCTATTTCAAAATAAATTCTGTCCTGTCTTGCAATTTCTTCATAATCATTTTTTACTGCTTCTCGCAGTTTAACATTGTGCGGTTCTGCCTGTTTCACATCCATGTTTAAAATCATATCATATTCGGAATGGTCATATTCACCGCACATATTTTTTATGAATTCAATTCCGGAAGCTGAATTGTGATCACTTAACATGAGCATTTTAAGCTGTTTTCTTTTTAGCCACTCATCGTTGACAAGAGAAAATAATTTTGTGAAAATTCCTCTGTTTCTGTATTCCGGATGAACCATGCCGTTGACCTCCAAAGCATCTCCTCCGAAATCATTTATGCCTATGTATCCCTTCAAGTCCGACTCGTCATAGAACATAAAATCATTTACAGCTATCCCCCTGCCTGATGCTTCTGATGAATTGTTAAGCTTGTATTCAAGCTCAAGCTTAAATGATACATTGTCTTTTTCAACGCATATTTTCTCCAGACTTTTAACAGCATCATAATCATTCTTATCAATTTTTTCCTTCAAAATAATACTCGGAGCTTTTATTCCGTCCATAACATCCACCTCCCGTGAACAATAACCGCAAAGACTTTTGAGTTATTCGTAAATATTTACTGCTTTATCCCCAACCATATCCATATTGAGATATTTTTCGTGTCTTTTAGGGATTGTAACAACATCAGGATTTCCGTCGCTTATAAACCTTTCTCTCGTGTTGTTTTCAAATGATTTAAAATAATCATACATACCGCAGTTATCAACATTGATTTCACTGGCGGTAACTCTGTAAAGGCTTGTAAAATCAGTCAGTGTGTCAAAAGGTGAATAAGCCGGCCTCCAGCCAACATCCAGCACCGCAATTGTTTTATATTTATTTCCTTTATATTCGCCTTCCAGCATGCTGCTTATGAACTCATCCTTGGGATTGCTTCCGTGGGGAAGAGCCAGTGTTTCCACTTCATAGTCGGGAATATATGACTTGATTATATTGTTGACAGAACCTATTTCTGCCTGAATTTCTTCACCGTCAAGCTTCGACATTTCATCGTGGCTGTATGTGTGGTTACCTATATCATATCCGTTCTCAACCAGCCAGTTCAGCTTTTTTTCTGTGTATTCCTTCTGCCCGAAAGGGTTGGAATTTACAAAAAAGCTTGCTGTTACATTAAAATCCGGATATTTCTTTTTGAATTCCTCAAATATTCCCACCGCACAATCAGGGTCTATGACAAGTTCGCCGTTCACTTCCGTCAAATTAAAATTATTTTGTCTTCCGTCGTCAAATGTGAGAATAATCGGAGTGTATCCCGCTTCGGTGTTTATTACTCCTTTTGCATAGTCATTCAGGCTTATCATCTGATATTTGTTATCATGCATGTACTGTAAATCCTTGCGTAATTTTTCGGGAGTTCTCTGCCATGACAATTCTTCTTCACCTACACCGTGATACATGAGTATCATAATTTCTCCCAGCTCATTAGGCTCCATGGACAAGTCGATGTCTGCAATGGGGTCTGAAACTTCATTACCTTGCTCTGTTTCTTCAGGTTCCTCTTGATTTGCTTCGTTTTTTTCTTCATTCACGTTATTCTGGGCTTCTCCTGCATTGGATTCCTTTGCTTGTCCGGCGGAACATCCCACCATCAAAAGTAAAGCTAATATTGCAGCAACAGCTAAATACTTTTTCTTCATTCTTCGCTCCTGTTCATTATTTCATTATATTACTGCCAAAAAGCAATTATATGCCATTTCCGTAACCAGAATGAATCTATATCGTTAAGATAACATGATTCTTCTCTGCTTCTAAAAATGGCAATACAAAACTCTGTTTTACTGTAATTATTGTATAATATTCACAGTAAAAAGTCCATATGAAGAATTTCACAATTAATTTTGTTATTGGCATTTTAAAACCTTTTTTAACTGACGGCATATTGGCATCCCTGAGCAAATAATATATGCAAAATATGAAGAATTTTCATAATTTGTGTTGTTATTAGCTTTAAATTTGATATAATATATATATATTTCACAGGCGGAGGTTAAAGTGAGCGGTAATAAAATTGCACAGGACAAGTTAAAACTTTTATATATATTAAAATACATAAATATGCCACTTACCAATATGGAAANNACAAATTTCATATTGGACAATGACATTCTTGATTTTTTCACATTGCAGCACTTGCTTGGAGATCTATGCGACTCCAAATTTGTTGTGCTGGAATCTAAAAACGGCAATGAATATTATTCCATATCCGAGGCCGGAACAATTGCTTTGGATATGTTCGGAGAAAAGCTGCCGGAATATTTTATTGAACAGGTTGAAAAGAATTTTTCAAATTTAAAGATGGAAATAAAGAAAAACAGAGAGCTGCTCGGTCACTATTACAAAAAAAAAGAAGACGAATACATTGTTTCCCTTCAGGTCATGGAAAATGAATCCGTCATTTTCAGTCTAAGCATCAATGTTCCTGATGAGGATCTTGCAAAACATATCTGCAGAAAATGGGACAATAATCCCGAAGAAATATTTTCAGGAATCATAAAAATACTTACATCGGATATTAATTAATAATTTTAATGCAATTTGGTGTGAAGCCAAGATTGATTATTCCGGAAATATTTAAATTATCAATGTCAACTGCTGTAATGCAGTTTTTTTTCGAATTCGTCACATATACATATTTTTCTCCCACAGTAAGGCTTTCGGGATATCCACCCAGGAAAACAGTTTTAACTGTTTCTTTTTTTATTCTGTCTATTATATAAAGTGTTTTATCCTCTATGTTTATTACATACAGCATATTTCTTAAATAATCTATATCAAAATCAGAAGCTAAACCATCGATTAAAATTACCTTTTCGATTTTACCTGAGTCTATATCAATAAAATTAATCTTGGTATGTACGTTTCCGTTGACAAAGTACGTCATAAGAATAATGCTGCTGCCCGATATAAACATATGCATGGGCTTTCCGTCGGTGGTAAAATGCCTTTTCGGTTCATTGCCCGAATATTCGATTATTTCATTTTCTTCATAGCAGCATGCGTAAAGTTTATCGTTATTTTTATTGTACAGCACATCATGAGGCTTGATTCCTGCCGGAATTGATTCAGTCAGTGTAAAAGTAGGCAGATCAATAACAGATATGTTGTCTGATTCAAAATTAGCGACATACATATTGTCCCCTGATATGCACATGTGACGCGGATCTCTGCCTACGGTAACTTCAGACAATTCATTTAAAGCATAATCATACTTGTATATTTTATTGTTGTAGGAATCTGCCAGATATGCCGAACTGCCCTGATTTATTATGCTGTGTACTGCTGACTTGTCTTCCTTTCCGAAATTAACTGCCTTTTTGCAAATATAATTTTCTTCACATAATTCCATTATGAATAACATTAATCTGCCCTGATAAATTCCTGTCATAGATACTTTGTCATCATACTCCATAGCAATCACCTCCATATAGTCTATGAACCAGATTCAAAGAAGTGAAATATTTTAATAAATGTTTTAATCCGTGCTTTTTGGGTATTAATAACATATGTTAAATTTTATGAGGAGGAATTATGTTAAAAGAAAAAGTATCAGGCTTATTAAACGAACAGGTAAATAAAGAGTTCTATTCCGCATATTTATATTTAGATATGTCCGATTACTATATCGAGAAAGGTTTGAACGGCTTCGGAAACTGGTTCAAAGTTCAGGCACAGGAAGAAATGGATCACGCTATGCTTTTTATTCAGTACCTGCAAAACAACGGCGAAAAGGTAACATTGAGTGAAATAAAGGCTCCTGACGTTGATTTCACAGGCCACGATATTCCGCTTAATGAATCATTAAAGCATGAGCAATTTGTAACCGAATCCATACACAATATATATGATGAGGCATTCGCCATCAAAGATTACAGAACAATACAGTTTTTAGACTGGTTTGTAAAAGAACAGGGCGAAGAAGAAAAAAATGCGGAAGACCTTATTTTAAAATACAAACTGTTCGGCAGCGATCCAAAAGGGTTGTACATGCTTGACACAGAACTGGCAGCAAGGGTGTATGCTCCACCGACACTTGTATTGGATTAGTGCTTGGTTTCAAATAACTAAATAATCTCTAAAGCTGAATGTGTGACGGGGCTGTCGCTTAATATGATATGAGTCTATTAATGCGGCGCCCCGTCTTTTTAAGTGCATTCCGGCTCAATAATATCACCGTTGTCAAAAGGAATTAAAAATTCCGGAATACCGGCCGCATATGGAGCTATATCATACTCCTGATAGTATATCATCAAGCCCTCCGGAACCAGATAAAAATTTTCATTATAAAAATTACAGGATATATTTTCTTCAAAATTATCAAAATAAACAAATTTGTCACTGCCAACAAGCTTTTTGACCTTATCGATAATCAAATGTTTTACGTAATCATATTTACCACATATTACAATGTCATCAAGTCTTATATATCGTCCGTCTTGTATATCCCATGTATCTGAATCTCTGAAGGTGGTGCTGTGAGCTCCGCCCGTATATAAATATTTGTCGTAATACAGACTTATTGTGCAATCTTCATTGAATGTTACTGTGGGAATGTAGTTTACTTCAAACAACCTGATGGGTATCCCTTTTTTTACGGAAAACAAATAAAATGTTACGGCAACCTTGAGATATTCGTCCACTACAGTGCGCTGCAGTGCCAATGCCCGTCTTTTGTATATGCCGTTTATTACATTCAGTTTATTTTGATAATTATATGAATAAAATTGAGGGTATTCTATTTTGTAATGAAGAAGGTTCTGTCTGTCGTAGAACAAATTATCCTCTAATATAATTTTTTTTACTTCAACAGGGTACATGGTTTTTTCCTCCTTACATATAGAATATGCCGGAATTGAGAATGTTGATATAAAACATAGCATTTTTTCCAATATTTGTTNNGTGTTGCTCACAAATCCGACATTCTGTAAGGTAAAACGCGCAAAAAAACACCCAACTATATTGGGTGCACTGAATTTTATATTTTATTTATTAAATTATGTTGTTATGTCATTCAACGTTAATAAACCTATAAATTGATTCGTTATTTACAATGAAAATGCTTCTGCCGTTTAAGGCTTTCAATCACCGGTGATACGAAGCTGAATTCAGTGCCCCCCATGTACTGACTACACAATCATATTTAAGTCCAAGCTCATTCAAAACCCTCAGCACTCCGGTCTGACAGGCCTCCTCAGCTACCCCTCCTTCTAATACAATTCCGACTTTTAATCCTTTGTTCATTTTTTACATAAATGTTTATGCGTTTGTATTGCCGGCAGGTCTCGGTATGCAGATTCTTGTTCCGACAATTAAAAAGTTGGCAGGTCTGAGGCTTGGGTTTGCAATCAATAATTGAGAAGCCGTCATATTGTTTGCCGATGCCACTGCACCTAAGCTGTCTCCTGCTTTAATCACATATTCCGTGGAATTCTGCGAACACGGCTGATAGGCTTCAGGCGGAATGCAAAGTTCTGTGCCCGGCACTATCACATTGAAGTTAAATTCGGGATTTGAATCTCTCAGCTCATTTAAGCTCAGGTTGTATCCTATCAGTATATCGCTTAATCTGGTACCTTGTGCGATCGTAACAACAGTACCAAACGGACAGCCGGCGGGAACGTTCGGAATGCAGATTTCCTGTCCTACCTTCAAATCATACGGATTTGCTTCCGGATTTGCTTCCAGCAGCAGATTCAGCGGCAGACCATATCTTTGTGCCAGGCTATAGAAACTCTCTCCTTCTCTAATTATATAATAGGCACCGTTGATGCACGGCGGTCTTTCCGGCACTCTGGGAACACACAGCGTCATTCCTTCTGTCAGAGTTCTGAGCCTTAATGTGGGATTCAGTTCCAATAAACCGACTAAGTTCGTTCCGAATCTTGTTGCTATTGAATTCAATGTATCCCCGGGCCTTACTACATAAGGCATGGTATACCTGTTGGGACATTGAACCTGGTTCTGGCTTTGTCTATAAATCATTATATAATCACCTCATAATATAATTTGTTATTCTATAATATTCATGAGGTAATGAATGTTTCTTAAATTTTATTTTGCCGGCAAACTTTAGTCTGCCGAATACTTATCTCTTTCCTCCANNCCGTTGTGCCCGAGCACATGTACAAATTTGACATGATGTTTTTCTGCTGCGCATAAAAGCCTCTGCCAAAGTTCCTTGTTCAGCACGGCTTTGCCGTCAGCTTTCTTCCAGTTCCTTTTCTGCCATGATGCAAGCCATCCCTTGTTAAACGCATCGGCAACGTATTTGGAATCTGTTGTTACCGTCACATCACATGGTTCCTTTAAAGCTTCCAGCCCGACAATTACGCCCATCAGTTCCATTCGGTTGTTTGTGGTATCTTTATCTCCGCCGCTCAGCACCAGTTCTCTGCCGTTGTACTCCAGTATGGCTCCGTAACCTCCCGGTCCCGGATTTCCGCTGCATGCACCGTCTGAGTACAGGTTGACTTTTTTCATTATTGGTCCACCTTTTGCTTTATTTTCATTACTCTCAATATTCCGTAATGTTCTTCTAATTCTTCGACTTCTTCATCTGTCAATTCTCCTACAATATCAATAATATTGCAAGCATAATCTCCCTTGCTTTTATTGACCATTCCTATGATGTTTATGTCGCGGTTTGCAAGAGCCGTCGTCATTTTACCTATCATGTTTGGTATATTTTTATTCAAAACAACGATTCTGTCTGTTCCCGGATATCTTTCCATTGAGCAGTTGGGGAAATTGACCGAATTAGTTATATTTCCTTTTTCCAGATATTCTGTCAGCTCTGTCACTGCCATTTCAGCACAATTTGCCTCGGCTTCATATGTAGAGCCACCCAGATGAGGTATGCAGACTACATTTTTAGTGTTCAGAAGCTTTTCGTTAGGCAGGTCAGATACGTGGTATCCTACCTTCCCGCTTTCCAGCGCTTCAGCGATATCTTCTTCGTTTATTATACCGTGCCTTGCAAAATTTAATATTTTTACTCCGTCCTTCATTAATTTAATGTTGTCTTTGTTGATGTAATTCTTGGTTTCATCGTTGTATGGAGTATGAATTGTTATATAGTCGCTTCTTTTGTATAAATCATTTATATCGCTTGTATACTGCACGTCCCAAGAAAGAGCCAAAGCATTTTTAACAGATATGTAGGGATCGTAGCCTATTACCTCCATGCCAAGCTTTATTCCAAGATTAGCAACCAGATGACCTACATTTCCAAGTCCAATAACGCCCAGTGTCTTGCCTTTTAACTCAGGACCAACGAATTGAGATTTTCCTCTTTCAACTTCATCAACAATATCTTTATCTAAATCCTTTGTCCAGTCGATACTGTCAATCACTTTTCTCGACGAAATCAGCAGTCCGAGAAATGTCAGCTCACAAACTGCATTTGCGTTTGCTCCGGGGGAATTAAAAACAACAATCCCTTCCTCGGCGCATCTTTCAACAGGAATGTTGTTGACCCCTGCTCCCGACCTTGCTATTGCCTTGAGTTTTTTGGAAAATTTCATATCGTGTATATCCATGCTGCGCATTACGATTCCGTCTGCGTCACTGGTTTCCTGTTCAATTATTTCATATTTATTTTCTGAAAATAAATTCATTGCTTCCTTAGGTATTTTATTGAACAATGCTACTTTATACATTTTATTTTGTCCTCCGTTATGTAAGATTATAAGGATTAGTATACAACCCGTACAGACTAAAATCAAGAAATAGTTAAATTAAAAATATAAAAATTATAAAATTTTTATGCAAAAAAATATAAGGTCAAATACAACTTCTTATATTTGACCTTAAGCTAAGTACACTATCTGCAGCAGCCTCTCCTTCCGAACAAATTATTACCGCCGCCGCACAGCAAGAAGAAAATAACACCTATTATTATTATCCACTCTAACCAGTCATTATCACAGCAATCATTGTCACAGCATCCAAAGTTTGTTGCTTTAATTTCATCTGACATAATATCACCTCTCTTTATTAGTTCAATATATGTCTTTGATGAAATTTTGTGATTACTTGCTTAAATGTTTATGGAACTATTTCACATTTATAAAATTTCCAAAGTCGAATATGCAGCCTCAACAAGCTCTTCAACATTCAAATTGCTTTCTGATTTTAATATTGAATCCAGTTTAGGGTTTATTAATGGATGCGTTGGTGCGAAAACAGAACAGCAGTCATCATACGGAAGTATTGATGTTTCAAATGTTCCGATTTCCTTTGCACTGTTCATTATTTCCGTTTTATCCATTCCCACAAGAGGTTTCAATATTGGCATATCTATAGCATTTTCAATGACAGTCATTGACTTCATTGTCTGGCCTGCAACCTGCCCGAGGCTCTCGCCCGTAATCAGCATTTCCATTTTGTTTTCTTTGGCAATTTTCTCGGCAATGCGCATCATAAATCTTCTTGCCAGTATAGTCGTCTCTTCTTCTCTGCAAAACGCTTTTATTGCCTTATGGATTTCTATTATGTTTATGCTGAACAATTTTATTTTTCCGCAGTATTCTTCAAGCCTTTCTTTCAATTGTTTCACTTTTTCATTGGCTCTTTCCGAAGTAAAGGGATAGGTATGAAAGTAAAGAGCATTTATCTCAACACCTCTTTTGGCAATCATATATCCTGCCACCGGGCTGTCAATGCCTCCGGACAAGAGCAGCAAAGCTCTTCCGCATGAACCTATGGGCATTCCTCCCACTGTCTTTATTTTTTCGGATGAGATGTAACAGCTCTTTTTAATGTCTATATATATTTCAACATCCGGATTATGAACATCAACTGTCACATCGTTAAATGCGGCTAAAATTCTGCCTCCGACTTCCGCGCTGAAGTCCATCGACTTTATCGGGAAATTTTTGTCGCTTCTCTTTGTTTTGATTTTAAATGTCTTTATATTTTGTTTTTCTTTCAGATATCTGAAAAGTTCGATTGATTTTTCAATTATGACCTCAGGAGATGTTTCCGTCTTAACAGACGGACTAATCACAACTATTCCGAAAACCTTTCGCAGCTTTTCAATAATATCATCCATGTCATCTTCATTTTTTGTTTCGACAAACACCTTTCCCAGATCCTTGTATATGGTTATGCCCTTAAAGTCTTTCAGTGCAAATCTTATCTGCGAGATCAATTTATGCTCGAATGATCCTCTGTTTTTTCCCTTTAGAAATATTTCTCCGAAACTTGCTGCTACAATATTATACATATATTATTATATTATCCTTTCTCACTTCATAATTTTCCTGATATCATTAACCGACTGCTTAATATTTTCAACCACATATTCCACTTCATCAGAACTGTTAAAATAGCCGAGACTTATTCGTATTGTGCCGTCAACATACTCCCTGTCTAAATTTACAGCATCCAGAATCCTGTTGTTTTTGGCTTTTGATGAACATGCCGAACCTGTGGAAACATAAATTCCCTTTTGTTCCAGGTAGTGAACCAGCACCTCACCGCGGACATTCTTAAATGAAACATTCAATATGTGCGGTGCTCCGTCTTCTTCCATTGAGCTGTTTATTTTAATGTCTGCTATTTCTTCTGATAGTCTTTTGGCATAAAGCTTTTTGAGTTCATATAACTTGTCATTTTCTTCTTTGAAATTGCTGTAAACAAGTTCACATGCTTCGCCAAATCCTACGATACCCGGAGTATTTTCCGTGCCCGGTCGCACAGCTCTCTCCTGCCCGCCTCCGAAGGTAACGGGATTGAGTCTTATGCCCGAACGCACGAACAATCCTCCGACGCCCTTGGGGCCGTGTATTTTGTGGCTGCTGAACGAAATGGTATCAACAGGCAGTTTATTTACATCAATTTTTATTTTCCCATATGATTGTACCGCATCCACATGAATTTTTGTACCTTTATTTTTATCTTTTACGATTTTTGTTATTTTTTCTAAATCCTGCACAATACCTATTTCATTGTTTACATGCATAACTGATACAAGCAGTGTATTTTCGTCCACAATGCTCTTTAAACAGTCCAGGTCCACTCTTCCCATTCCGTCCGATTCTAAAAATCTGACTTCTGCTTTATCCTTGAAATGATTGAATACATTGTATACAGACGGATGTTCTATTTTTGTGGTAATAATGTTATGCTTTCTGTCGGCATTTGATAAATGCCCCATAATGGCAATGTTGTTACTTTCTGTACCTCCGCCGGTAAAATAAATTTCCTCGGGCTTTGCCTTAATTATTTTTGCAGCCGATTTTCTTGCCTCCTGTATCCTCTTTTCTATCTGAAGACCCATCCTGTGCAGAGAAGACGGATTCCCATAAAAATTTTCGTTTACGTCTATTATCTGCTTTAAAACTTCAGCTCTAACCTTTGTTGTAGCGCTGTTATCTAAATAAACTTCCATAAGCACCTCTCATGTTAAATTGTTACATTTTTCTGCTACTTAAAAATTTTGTAAAAAAAGCTTGCATTATCACTTTACGTTTGTTATAATAATTAAAGGTTATCCCCCCCGATAACCAAAATATATTCCCAATACCCCTTTTATGCATATTAATGCTTCACAACAATGGCCATCAGGCCATTTTTGTGTTTTATGGCCTAATCCCATTTTCAGAGTCTTTTTATCATTCTATCTCTTTCCTTACTTCATTTATATACAATTCATAAGCTTTACTCACCACTTCGTTTTCAGTTGAATTATAAATTCTATCATCAATAGTTCTGATGGGCAGCACATCATTGGATGTTCCCGTTATAAATGCTCCGTCAAAGCTGTCGAGCTCTTTAAAATCAACAACTCTTTTTTCTACTTCTATTCCGTTATTTTCACACACTTCGATTACCTTGCTTCTTGTTACACCAAGAAGGACCGCCGAATCAGGAGAGGTTACAAGCCTGCCGCCTTTAACAAAAAATATATTCGACCTGCTTCCCTCGCTTACAGTATCATCGTCATTTATTAATATTGCTTCAAATGCGCTATTTTCATCCATTATCTGTTGAACTCTTTCCTTGAAGTCCTTTTGAAATGCCTTTACATTGGGATTGTTTCTCTGAACCTTTGCCGTTACCGTATGTACACCTGTCTTAAACTGTTCCTCTGACGGATAGTGACTTTCTATGAAATAAAACAGAACCACTTCTCCCATGTTGTAGTAATATGAAACTCTTATATTGCAGTTTTCAAATTCATTTTCGTCGATTAAAAGCTCAACCGAATTTTTATAATCGTCAAAATTAAGTTCACCTTCCGTACCACTTAAATTAATGCTTTCCTTCATGCGGTCAAAATGCTCTTTAAGAAATACAGGTCTTTTGTTTATAACTCGTATCACTTCATATATTTTTGCGTTATCTGCATACAGCAGACTCTCCAGTTGTTCTTTGGAAATTATTCTGCCGTTGTTTACATTTTTTTCGGACACTATGTTCATTTTAATTTTCCTCCAGAATAAAGATATTTCATTTCTGATTTCTTCTGCGCTTTTTATTTTTATGCAATGTTTCCAATGATCGGGAAAAAGTCTCAGGTACGTCATCTGACAAAGTCTTGAATCAATGAGCAGAACAACTCCTCTGTCGCTTTCTGTTCTGATTACTCTTCCGGCTGACTGCAGAATTTTGTTAAATCCGGGATACTTGTATGCAAAATCATATCCGGAATTAAATTTATCATCAAAAAAATTCCTGATGATATTTCTTTCAAAAGAAATCTGCGGTATTCCAGTTCCTATTATAACCGCACCTATTAATTTTTCAAGGGGCAAATCTATTCCTTCCGAGAAAATACCTCCAACAACTGTGAAAAGAACTACGCCTGTTTCGGTTTTGAATTTGTCGGTAATTATTTTCTGCTCCTCTTCATCGATTCCCTGTTTTTGAAAAATAATATTTGAAGTGTCGTAAAGCTGTTCATAAACTTCATATGTTTTTTCCATGAAGCTGTATGACGGAAAAAACACCATGTAGTTTCCTAATCTCCGGCTGATGACTTCGTTGATATATCTGCATGAAGCTTCAATGTTGGCGTCACGCACCGCATATTTCATTGATATGTTTTCTGTAATCATCAGTTTCAGATTGCTTTCTTCAAATGGAGATTTAATTTTCAGTATATAGTCGTCTTTTTCTCCCCCCAGCATGTATCTGAAATATTTCAAAGGTGTGAAGGTGGCGGAAAAAAATACAGCTGACCACGCACTTTTTAATATTTCTTTCAATATATCGGACGGATCGACCAAAAACAATTTAACCATCGTTCTTTTTGCCGCAGGATCTGCGTAGTAGCAAAAATTATTATCGGCTATTTCAGAAATTTTTATGAAGAAAGTGCTCTTGAAGTAAATGTCCACAAGCTCATCCGGCACATTCTCGTTCTTTTTGTCATTTATGTATTCTTCTGCCAGCGCAGCAAATTTCATAAGTGAATTTATAAGCTCCGAAGGTTCGTCATCAAATATGAACGGCTCATCAGAGCTCTTTTTTATTTCGATGAATTTTTTATTGATGTCAGATAAACTTCTGCTTATCTTTTTATTTATCGGCTGCATGATTTTATATAGAGCATAAATTTCTTCCTTGACAAGTTCAGGCGAATACATGCTCCTTGTTCGATCTTCCAGGTTGTGGGCTTCATCCACCAGGAGTATGTCATTGTTGTTCTTGAACACATCGTCTCTCTGTAGTGCGACTCTGGGGTCAAAATAGTAGTTGTAATCACATATTACGGCATCTGACATATATGCAAGGTCCAGACTCAGCTCAAAAGGGCATATTTCATGGGTCCTTCCCATGTTCTCTATGTAATCCCTGTCATATAGGCAGTCATTTTTTATCGCGCGTTTAAGCGGCGTATTGAGCTTGTCATAATATCCCATAGCATAGGGGCAATATTCCGGCTCGCATTTTGCTTCATCCATAAAACAAGTTTTTTCCTTGGCTGTAATAACCGTTGTCCTTAGTTTCAAACCTTTTTCAGCCATAAGTTTCACGGTATCGAATGCTATGTCCTTAGTCGACGATTTAGCCGTAAGATAATATATTTTTGAATTATTTTTATAGTTCAGTGACTTTATTGCAGGAAACAAGACGGATATTGTCTTGCCCACGCCGGTGGGCGCCTGTGCAAACAGGTGTTTCCCTTCCTGGATTGTACGAAAGACAGCTACGGAAAATTTTCTCTGGCCTTCCCTGTATTCATTAAATGGGAACTCCAGTTTCTCAACAGTATCTTCTCTTTCTTTTCGCAGATTTATAATGGTTTCTGCCCAGTCTACATACATATTTAACAAATCATAAAAAAACAACTCCAGCTCAGTCATGGTATATTTGTAAGATATGGTCTTCGTCCTGCCTGTATCAATATTGAAATATCTCAGCTGTACCTTCAGCTCATTCAGGTCGTTATCAAGCCCGTATATATACGCATAGCACTTTGCCTGAGCTATGTGAGCCATGTTGTATCCGTCTTCCACCAAATCCAGATCCGTATATGTGGATTTGATTTCATCAACTGTTGTTTCTCCGTTTTCCGTTATTATGCCGTCAGCTCTTCCTTCGATTATAAATAATATGTCATTAAGCTCAAATTCTCTTTTTAAATAAAATTCCTTCTTATAACTTTCACCCATCTGAGACTGCAAAAATTTATGAGCCTTGATTCCTTCCAAAGCTCTGGCGGCACTGGCTGCTTTTGAGTTAATGTCTCCGCTCTTGTATACAAATTCTACTAATTCTCTCACTGAAAGCTTAATGTTATCCATAATATCTCCTAATAATCGTGGGTAAGGCAACACGAAATTCACCATTGCTCCCTTGCTGCCGGTAGGCAGACAAAAAAATAAACACCGGGCAGTGTCTATTATACCAAAAAATATATTGACTTTAAACGGTTATTTTAGATATTGTATGCATGTTACCCTGTTCCCGTCAATTTCAAACTTATCGGACAGACCTTCCACCAGCATGAGCCCTCGCCCTGATTCACAAAAATCATAGTCGCCGAATGCTTTGTGCTTGTATGTTATTCCTGCTCCCTCATCTGTCACTTCTATAATAACGCATGATTTATTTATAATCAGATTAATACTTATCTGTTTGTTTGCATCCTGTTGATTTCCATGCAACACGCCATTTATTATCAGCTCGTACAAAATTAATTTCGTGTTAAAATAAGTATTTTCATTTATGATGTCCCTGATATTCAGCAGAATTTCTTCAACAATATTCTTAATTCCGCCTATGTCGCTATGGACCTTCTTTTCAATTTTATAATCCATCACAATTCCTCCAGTTATAATTAATATACCCTGATTTTAAGCCTTTAAACTCCCGTATATCAATTGTCATGGATAAATTTAATTTAATTATTTTTGTTCTTCAAAACCTATTAATCGCTCAATAAGGTTCCATATTTCTTCTGTGCCCGATTTTGAAACGGACGAAAACGGAATAACCATACCGTTCTCCTTAATACCCAATGTTTTTTTAATAGCGGCAATGCTTCTGATCTGCTGAGAATTTGATAATTTATCTGCCTTAGCACCTATGACATACCCGGTAAACCCGCAGCTTTTAATCCATTCATACATTTGCAGGTCATTTTTTCCCGGCTCATGTCTTATATCCACAAGCATAATAACTTCTTTAAGCTGCTTCCTTTCGTGCAGATAGGTATCTATCATTTTTGCCCATTTATCCAGTGAAGTCTTTGACGCCTTTGCATATCCGTATCCTGGCAGGTCAACAAAATTAAGCGCGTCGTTTATATTATAAAAATTGATCGTCTGTGTTTTTCCCGGCTGTGAACTTGTTCTTGCAAGACTTTTTCTGTTTACGAGGGCATTGATCATTGATGATTTCCCCACATTTGATTTTCCCACAAACGCAATTTCCGGAACCTCTGTGTCCGGATACTGCTCTTTCCATGCAGCCGTAATAAGCAATTCTGCTTTTCGTATTATCATATATACCTCTCTTTAACAGCTTATGCCGTTGATAGGCAGGCAAGCAATTGATAAATTTGCAATATTCCGGAATGACAAATCATTACCGGCATTGTCATTGTATCCATTGCTTCCCTATAGCTAATCTATGCTTTTGCTGCTGTTATTTTTTTATTTACTGACTGTCTCCGGCATTTTTATTGCATGCTTAACCACATCTTCTATTCTGTCAGCGTATACAATTTCCATGAAGCGGATAATCTTCGGCTCTATTTTTGAAACGTCAGGCTTGTTCTTGGTACTCAGCACTACTTTTTTAATGCCCGCTCT